>CADDZP010000001.1 GCA_902812475.1 Actinomycetota bacterium
GTCGTCGCCGGCCTCCTCGCCTCCCATAGTTCGAACAAGACGGTGCGGACTCAGCCGGCCGCCGCCCTCGACCCGGGCCAGTGGGCCTCGCTGCCCACCGCCCCGACGCCCCGGCAAGAGCTGGCGTCGGCGGTCACCGGCAACACGATCTGGGTCCTCGGCGGGCTCAATGCCTCCCAGGCGACGCCCAAGGTCGAGAAGTACGACACGACGGCCAAGACCTGGTCCGCCGGCCCCGACCTTCCGCTCACGCTGCACCACGAGATGGCCGTGACCTTCAAAGGCGAAGTCATGGTGGTGGGAGGCTGGGTGCCCCAGGGCGGCGTGCTCAACGCCACGACGTCCAACCGCGCCTTCGTGCTGCGGAACGGGGCGTGGGTCGAGCTGCCGCCAATGAAGCACGCACGAGCCGCGGGTGCAGCCGCGGTCGCCGGCGACAAGCTCGTCGTGTTCGGAGGCCAGGCCGGCGGCAAGCTCGTACCCGAGACCGACGTGTGGGATGGGAAGTCGTGGATCGACGGGCCCGCGTTCCCCCGGCCCCGGGACCACCTGGCGGCGGCGTCGGACGGCAAGGCCGTCTACGCCGTCGGCGGCCGAATCCTGTCCGCCGACGAGAACCGCCCCTTCGTCGACCGCTACGACCCGAGCGCCAACAAGTGGTCCACCCTGCCCGACCTGCCGACGGCACGTGGCGACCTGGGTGCATCGGTCGTCGGCAACCGTCTCGTCGCCGTGGGCGGTGAGAACGCGACGAGTGTCTTCAACACCGTCGAGTCGTTCGATCTCACCAAGCAGACGTGGTCGTCGCTGCCGCAGATGCTGACCCCGCGTCACGGCCTCGTCGTCGCGACCGTCGGCACGTCGGTGTTCGCCGTCGACGGGGCCCAGATCCCCAGCCACGGCGTGTCGACTGGCATCGCCGAAGTGCTGCCGTTCGCACCCGCGGGGTCGACGGCGTCGGCCGGCAACGGCAATTCCACGTCGCCGTGGCGGGTCCTGCACGAGGCGCCGACGGCCCGTCAGGAAGTGGCGAGCGCCGTCGACGGCAGCACCATCTGGCTCCTCGGCGGCATCACCGACACGAGCACGTCGACGACCAAGGTCGAGGGGTACGACGCCACCCTCGACGACTGGAAGGCGGGGCCCGACCTGCCGACGGCGCTCACCGGCGCCACCGCCGTCGTGTACCACGGTGACGTGATCGTCCTCGGCGGATGGGAGCCGGAGGGCTCGAACGTGCGCGCCATCGCATCGAACCGCGTCTTCGCCCTGCGCAACGGGCAGTGGGTCGAGCTGGCGCCGATGCCCTCGGCTCGTTCGCTCGCCGCCGCCGCTGTCGCTGGTGACCGTCTCATCGTGGTCGGCGGGCAGGCCAACGACCAACTGGTCGGAGAGACCGACATCTTCGACGGCTCGACGTGGACCCGCGGCCCCGCCATCCCGACGCTCCGGGACGGAGTAACGGCAGTCTCCGACGGGACGTTCCTGTACGCCATCGGCGGGCGGACAACTCCTGGCCAGGACGTCGCCGCCTTCGAGCGCTTCGACCCGGGCGCCGCCAAGTGGACGAAAGGCCCGCCGTTGCCGTCGGCGCGCAGCTCATTGGGCGCGGCGATGCTCAACGGCAAGATCTACGCCGTCGGCGGTCTCGCCGGCAGCAACGTCGTCGGCACCGTCGAGATCTTCGACTTCACCAGCGGGGCGTGGGGACCGGCGCCGGCGATGCGCACGCCCCGCCACGACCTCGCCGTGCAGTCGGTGGGCCCCCTGCTCTACGCCATCGACGGCGGCAAGGTGCCCGGCACGACCGGCCCGACGAAGCTCGACGAAGCCCTACAGCCGTAAGAGCGCTCGTGCGCTGCGCTGTCGACTGGGCGATTGCGTGAGACGGGCATTTGAACGGCTCAGCGGAGCCGGCTGCATCGGGCTGCTCTGCGCGCTCGGCCTGGTGAGCTGCTCGGTGAGCGGGAGCGCCGCCGCTCAGACGCCCCGTCTGGCGCGGGGTCGGGTCGTCTTTGACGGTGACATCGGCGACCCATTCGTGTTGCCGGTGCGCTCGGCGCATGGACAAGGCGAATACTTCGTGTTCGGGACGGGTGACTATCCGGCGCGCGTGCCGTTCGGGACGTCGGGAGATCTCGAGCACTGGCAGCGCGTCGGGGACGCGATGCCGCAACTGCCGACGTGGGCCGCGCCGGACCCGAGAAATGCGCTCACGTGGGCGCCCGCGGTCGTCCATCGCGCTCACGACTACCTGATGTACGTCACGGTCCCTGAGCGTGCGAGCGGGCGTGAGTGCATCGCCGCCATGGCGTCGTCCGTCCCGGGAGGCCCCTACCACGACGCCATCGGAGGACCGGTGGTCTGCCAGCGCGAACTCGGGGGCTCGATCGACCCGGCCGTCGCCACCGATGGCGGCGGGACGAGGCACCTGCTTTGGAAGAACGACGGCAACTGCTGCGCCTTGCCGGTCGGGATCTGGGAACAGGCGCTGACGAGCGACGGCGTTCACGTCGTCGGGTCCCCGCACCAGCTCCTCGTCGCCGACCAGCCATGGGAGAGCGGCGTGATCGAGGAGCCGGCGATCCTGCCGGCGACCCGCGGCGGCTATTGGCTCTTCTACTCGGGCAACGCGTGGGACGTCGCCGCCTACGGAACGGGGGTCGCCTATTGCCCGCGGATCGAGGGACCGTGTCGGGAGGCGGCGTCAGGGCCGGTGTTGCAGAGCGCCGCCGCCCAGGCCTCGCCCGGCGGGCTCGAGACGTTCGTCGACCTCCACGGCAGCCGTTGGGCGGTCTACGCGACCTGGAACCGTCCGCCCCGTAACGGGCGCTTCTACTGCTGCCGGTCCCTCGACCTCGCCCGTGTCGAGTCCTCGTAGGCGGCGCCAGACGGCGCCGGCGATGACAATCAAAAGGGCGCTTCCGTAGCAGACGCGCGCCAGACCGACGCCGTGGCGATAGTCGAGGATCACGGCGAAGTAGTAGGGGTACCCGGCGACGACGACGGCCGCCGGTGCCGGCCACTCGGCAATCGAGGCGAGGGCCACGGCGGCAACGGCGTACCAGGGCTGCACGGGCGTGGTTACGAGCACGAGGGCAACGAGGATGGCCGCCGCCGCGCGCGGGGCGTCCGGGCGCCGCAGCGCCACCCAACCGATTGTGGAAGCAAGAGCGACTGCGGCGAGCACGCTGGCCGCCGCGCCGTGAAGCCCGAGGGCGCCGGCCAGGAGGAACCGGCCGCCGCCCGTGTAGTGCTCCTCCCGTAGGTAGCCGGGCAGATAGCCGAGCACCCTGGGGCCGACGGCAAGAACGTGCGGCGCATAGGCGACCGCGGTCAACGCGGCCGCCGCGCCGCTGGCACGGACGAGCGACGGCCACGGCCGCGCTCGGGGAAGACACACCACTGCCACCACCAGCACCGCCGGATAGAGCTTGACCAGCGCAGCAGCGCCGATCAGGAGCCCGACCGCGATGTCGCGTGACGCCGACTCCTTCCGCCCCTCGGAGGGAAGCGCCACCACGAAGGCGCCGACGGTGAGCGCAACCGCCAGCCCGTCGACATGGCCGTTGTGGACGAACTCGAAAGCGGCCGCCGGGCACAAGGCGTACAGCACCACCCACCGGGCGTCGCGGTGCCATTTCCGCAGCGCCAGCAGCAGCAGGCCGATGGTCGCCAGATCGAGGGCCATGCCCGCCGCCTGCCAGGCCCGGTCCCTGGCGCCGTCGCCACCGAGGCCATGGACGACCACGAACCATGCCTCAGCGACCGGCGGGTAGATCGTCCGCTCTGCTGGGCGATTGATGCGTGTGCACGCCGGCGGACGGTTGAGCGCCGCGCAACCGGCGGCGTTCGGCCACAGCCACGGGTCGCGGAGGCCCGTCAGCTCAGGCGCGAGTGGCGGCGCCGCGTAGGGATCGATCCCGTGGGCCTGCACGCGCCCGTCCCACGCGTATCGGTAAAGGTCGTCGGACGTGTTCGGCGTCCCCACCAGGGCGACCGCTCGCATCGCGATGGCCGCACCGACGACGAGGACCACCGCAGCGCGCCGAGGCAGGCGAAATGCGGCGACCGATGCGGCCAGCCACGCCAGAGCCCAGACCCCGAGTTCGAGGAGAAGTGTCCACCGCGCGTGCAGGATCGGGCCTCCGCTCGCCAGCAGAAGCGAGCAGGCGACGCCGACGGCGGCGGCCGCCACGAAGCTCACGATCGCTGACCTGGGCCCACCAAGCAGCGAGCGCATCGTCAGGTTGACGACGATGCGGGCTCATAGCGTCGTGCGAATTCGGCCATGCCTTCCTCGAACGAAACCTGGGCCACGAACCCCAACGTCGCCGCTGTTCGCTGCGCCGACGCGACGATGTGGCGGACATCGCCGAGCCGCCACCCACCGGTCACCTCCGGCCGGGGTGCGTGTGGCCCGGCGTCGCTGAGCGCGGAGGCAACGTCGCCGACGGTTCGGGGGCTCCCACTGGCGACGTTGTAGGCGCCAGATTCGACGCCGTCGTCGAGGAGAGCGAGAACGTTGGCTCGCGCCACGTCGCGCACGTGGACGAAGTCGCGCATCTGCCGGCCGTCCTCGAAGACCTGCGGCGCTCGTCCAGCGGCCAACGCGCTGGCGAAGATCGACACAACGCCTGCGTAGGGCGTATCGCTGGGCATCCGCGGTCCGTACACGTTGTGATACCTGAGGGCGACGGCAGTGGCGCCCGCTTCGCGAGCCCATGCCCCGCAGAGGTGTTCCTGGTGCAGCTTGGTCGCCGCGTACGTGTTCCGCGGGTCCAGCGGGGCGTCCTCGGTGACCGCATCCCACGTCACTTCGGCGCTGCACCCCACGACCGGACACCCACGTTCGAAACGGCCAGCGCTCAGGTCGTCGGCCGTCCGGTCCGGTGGCGTCACCAGCCCGTGGTCGGGGCACCGCGAGCGGCCCTCGCCGTAAACGACCATGCTGCTGGCGAGAACCAGGCGCCCGTTGAACGACCGTCGCCACAATGCGTCAAGCAGGACCGCGGTGCCGAGATCGTTGTCGGCCACGTAGTCGCACACATCGCCGAAGTCCACGCCGAGCCCCACCTTCGACGCCTGATGGCACACGGCGTCGACGCCGTCGATTGCAGAGATGACGGTCGCCGGGTCACGGATGTCGCCCCCGATGAACTCGACTCGCTCGTCGATCCAGGCCCGGCGCGCCCGATCGAGCACTCGCACACGCACGCCCGCGTCGGCGAGCGCGTCGACCACGTGGGAGCCGATGAAGCCGGCCCCACCGGTGACGAGCACTCTCACGCGTCAGGCGGCGCCGCGCCCGATACCGGCAGCCGAACGCTGAACCGGCAGCCGTCGCCCTCGTTTCGCACGGAGATGCTTCCCTGATGGGCTTCCACGAGCCCGCGGGCGACAGCCAGGCCGAGCCCGGCGCCGCCGCTCCCCGGTGTGCGGGCCGCATCTCCGCGGTAGGCCAGCTCGAAGACGTGGTCCAGGTCCTCCTCCGGGATCCCGCCGCACCCGTCGCGCACCGATACGACGGCCTCAGCCCCCGACTCAGCCAGGACCGCCTCGATCCAGACGGTGCCGCCCGAGGCCGTATGGCGGATGGCGTTGTCGAGCAGATTGCGGACGACGCGCGCCATTTCCGGCGTCGAGAGCTCGACCACCGGCGACGGCTCGCCGACTGCACCGCGAAGGTCGACTCCCTTGGCGCCGGCAATCACTGAGGCGCTCGCCACCGCCTCGGAGACGAGTTCGTCGAGGGGGACGCGCTCGAAGTCGAGCCCGAGCGCACCGGCCTCGATCCGCGACAGCTCGAACAGATCGTCGACGAGGCCCGACAAGCGGTCGACCTCGCGCCGCATGGTGCGGTAGTAGCGGGCCACCGTCTCCGGTTCGTCGACGATGCCGTCTTCGAGTGCTTCGACCATCGCTCTGATACCGGCCAGTGGCGTCCGCAGGTCGTGCGATACCCAGGCAACGAGCTGGCGCCGGCTGTACTCGATCGCCGCGGTCTGCTCCCGGGCCTCGGACAACCGAGCCGACGTCGCCTCGAGCTCGGCCGCGAGCGACGCCAGCTCCGACGGCGCGTTCCTTCCGCCGCCGACTTCGCCAACGTCGTCCTCACCGAGGCCACGGGCCATGGCGCCAAGCGACCGGCCCGCCATCGCCACGCGCCGCCCGAGGACCAACCCGCTGAGGACGCCGACGGTGCCGGCAGCGACGAGCACGACGATCAATGCATGGAGATCGTGAGTCGAGATGAACATGGCCGACGCGGCTGCAGCCACGCCAATTGCGACGGCCACGATCGGGGCCAGGGCGGCGACGGCGGCCTGGAGGACAACGCTGCGTCGGCGAAGCGCCGCAAGCACGCCCACGGCAGCCAGCGCGGAGACTGCCGCTGCGCCGCCGGCGTAGGACGCGAGGGTCACAGCGTCAGCCGCTGGAAGGCGTCCGATGACCGCCGCCGATGCAGTGGCGCCCACACCGATGACCGCGATTGTCGCGGGCAGCACCGAAGACCGCGCTGTCACGGCTCGAACCGGTAGCCGACGCCCCACACCGTGCAGATGTGAGCGGGAGCCGATGGGTCGGCCTCCACCTTCTCGCGCAGTCGACGAACGTGAACCGTCACAGTGGAAGTGTCGCCATAACTGAATCCCCACACGTCGGCGAGCAGCTCCTCCCGCCGGAACGCCCGACGCGGATTGCGCATGAGGTGGGCGAGGAGGTCGAACTCACGGGCGGTCAGCGACACCAGTTGTTCGTGCAGCCGGGCCTCGTGGGCGACGGGATCGATCTCGAGGTCGCCAGCACGCAGCACGCCCGCCTCTTCGGCGGCCAGGCCACCGGTGGCGCGACGCAGGACCGCCTTGACACGCGCCGTGAGCTCTCGCGGCGAAAACGGCTTGGCGACGTAGTCGTCGGCGCCCAGCTCCAGGCCGGCGATGCGGTCGACCTCTTCGCCGCGGGCGGTGAGCATGATGACTGGTACCGGCACCTTGGCCCGCAGCCGCCGACACACCTCCAGGCCGCTGAGGGCCGGAAGCATCAGATCGAGCACCACCAGGTCGGGCGGGTCGGCGAGCGCCCGTTCGAGGCCCTCGAGGCCGTCGCCGGTCGCTTCGACCACGTAGCCCTCTCGCTCCAGATACCGCGTCACCACCTCGGCGACGTTGGGGTCGTCCTCGATGATGAGCACGCGCGGCGTCGTCGCCGTCACCGGCATGTGACCATCATGCCGACGCTCGAGCCGTTCGGCAGCATCGCCATCACATTGTTCAGCAAATCGTGAGGATTTCGAACTCGGTTCGTAAGCAGCCGCCGGGTTAGAAGGAGTCGATGCCCGACGTCGTCATCCCGGTGCTGGACGAGGCGGCTGCCCTTCCCAGCGTTCTCCGCGGCATGCCAGCCGGGTACCGACCGATCGTCGTCGACAATGGGTCGACCGACGACTCGAGGGCCGTGGCCACGTCGCTCGGGGCCAAGGTGGTCATCGAGCCACGACGGGGCTTCGGCGCCGCCTGCTGGGCCGGCCTCGGCGTCGCCGACCCGGAGGACGGCATCGTCTGCTTCATGGACGGCGACGCGTCGCTCGACCCTGGTGATCTGCCCGTGGTCGCGCAGCCGATCCTCGACGGCGATGCCGACCTCGTGCTCGGGGCCCGATGCCCGACGCATCGTTCGGCATGGCCCCTCCACGCCCGCCTCGCCAACCGCGTCCTGGCCGCGGAGGTTCGCCGACGGACCGGCGCAGCGCTCCGGGACCTTGGGCCGATGCGCGCCGCTCGCTGTGTGCCGTTGCGGGGACTTGGCGTCAGCGACCGACGTTCGGGGTGGCCCCTGGAGATGGTCCTGCGCGCGCTGGACGCCGGGTGGCGGGTGCAACAGGTGAACGTCGCGTACGCGCCGCGCACGGGGAAGTCGAAGGTGACCGGAACGGTGCGAGGGACGGCCGGCGCCGTCCGCGACATGAGTCGACTGTTGCGGTGAGCCGTCTGCACGTCCTGGTCATGGCCAAGGCACCGGTCGCCGGACGCGTGAAGACGCGCCTGTGCCCGCCTCTGTCTCCAGAGGCGGCCGCTGGCATCGCAGCGGCGGCGCTGGCCGACACGCTCGCTGCCGTCGGCGCGTGCAGCGCCGACCGAAAGGTCATTGCCCTTGACGGCCAGCCCGGTCGGTGGCTGCCCAGGGGCTTCGATGTGATCCCCCAGGCCGGGCGAGGACTCGACGAGAGGCTGGCGAACGCGTGGGTTGCGACCGGCGGCTGGGGGATCCAAATCGGCATGGACACGCCGCAGGTGACGGCTGCGGAACTCGACGGGCTGCTCCTCGGCCTCGAGCATGGGCGCGCACTGTTGGGCCCGGCCCTCGATGGCGGGTGGTGGGTGATCGGGCTCCGGGCCGTGGATCCGCGTCGTGTGTTCGCCGACGTGGAGATGGGCACACCTCACACGGGCGCCTCCCAGCTTCGCCGTCTGCGAGGGATGGGACTCGAAGTTTCGCTCGTGCACAAACGGCGGGACATCGACACGGTCACAGATCTGGCCGCCGTCGCCGAAGCGCACCCGGGTCTTCGCACCGCCCGCTCGTGGCGGCGATGGTTGACATCTTCCACGGCCGCAGCGGCGTCGTGAGCCCGGCGCCGTTCGTGATGCGTGATGAAGCCGGTCGGGTCCTCCCTCTCGAACCGTCACGCTGGCATGGTCCCACCACGCCAGGAGAACGCCGGATGCTCGAAGGCGTCGCCGGGCCGGTGCTCGACGTCGGGTGTGGACCTGGCCGGGTGTTGGACGCACTGGCCCGGCGCGGGGTCATGGCTCTGGGCGTCGACCCCGCACCTGCGGCTGTGGCGATCGCCCGGCAGAAGGGATGCGCTGTCCTTCAGCGGTCGGTGTTCGATCGCCTCCCGGGCACAGGACGCTGGGAGACCATTCTGCTGCTGGATGGGAACGTCGGCATCGGCGGCAACCCGTGCCGGCTCCTCGAACGATGTGCGGCCTTGTTGCGGCCGGGCGGGGCGCTCGTCGCCGAGGTCGAGGGTCCCGGCACCGGTTGGCGCTCCTGCCGCGCCCGCATCGAGCGTGAGCGGGAGACGGGCCGGTGGTTTCCTTGGGCGGTCGTGGGGTGTGACGCGGTCGACGGCCTTGCCAGCGCCGCCGGTCTGGCCGTCTCCGAGGTGCGACGGCTGGAGGGCCGGTGGGTCGCCTGGTTGGAACACGATGGCATGGAGCGGCACGCCTGTGCGTGAGACTCTCGAGCGTCGGGTGCGCGATCTCACGACCGATCCTGGCCAGCCCCTTCGTCAGCACGCCTACCAGAGTCCGCTGCGCGACGAGCGGCTGGCGGCATGGCTGGGCGCCTCATTGGGGGTGCTGTTCTCGATCTGCTTCCTTACCGGGCTGTACTCCCACCTCCACCAGCACCCGCTCAGCTGGCTTCCCGTGCCGGCGCGGCCCGCCGGTCTGTATCGCGTGACACAGGGTCTGCACGTCGCCGCCGGGATCGCTTCGATGCCGATCCTCCTCGCCAAGCTGTGGGTGGTCTGGCCGCGGTTCGTGTCACTGCCTGCCGTCAAGAACGCCGCCCACCTGGTGGAGAGGATCGGGCTGTTCCCGCTCGTCGCCGGGGGCATCTTCATGGTGTTCTCGGGGATCGCCAACATCGCCCAGTGGTACCCATGGCGATTCGGCTTTCCTGCCGCGCACTACTGGGTGGCGTGGATCGTCGCCGGCGCCCTCGTCGCCCATGTGGGTGCCAAAGGGGCCATAGCCCGTCGCGCCCTCGCCCGTCCGAGCCGCCGACCCCGGCTCGGCGACGGCGACGGCGTGTTGGGCGCAGTCGCCGAAGGCGCGCACGCGGGGCTTTCCCGTCGGGGGTTCTTGGGAACTGTGTTCGGAGCGGCGGGTGTTCTGACGCTCACGACCGTCGGCCAGACGGTGACGCCTCTGTCACGGGCGGCGCTCCTCGGCGCCCGTGATCCTGGCGTCGGACCGCAGGGACGTCCGGTCAATCGAAGCGCGGCCAACGCCGGGGTGCTGCACAGTTCGACGTCGGCTGACTATCGCCTCATCGTGGAAGGCAAGGTGCGGCGGCCGCTTTCATTCGACGCGTCACAGCTGGAGCGAATGGCGCGTCACACTGCGAGGCTGCCGATCTCCTGCGTCGAGGGATGGAGCTACTCGGCGAGATGGCGAGGCGTCCGGGTCCGCGACCTCCTCGCCATGGCGGGGGCAGCGCCGACGGCGACGGCCCGCGTGCACTCGCTCGAGGGTGGCAGCCCATACAGCAGCTCGTTTCTGGATCACGCCCAAGCCCATGACGGCGACACGTTGCTCGCCACCCACCTCGACGGCATGCGCCTCGATCTTGACCATGGCTATCCCTTGCGGCTGATCGGGCCGGGACGTCCGGGAGTGAACCAGACCAAGTGGGTCACACGGCTGGTCGTCGAGTGACTGCGCCCGAGGTCCCGGTCGTCGAGCCCGAGAAGCGCTTGGGCAGGAGGTCGTTCTGGGCGAGCGCAGTCGTTGGTTGGGCGATCGTTGCCTACGGCGTGCGCGGCCTTCTCCATCATCACGTCGATACCCGGCCGGGGAACCTGGCCAGGTTCTTCGTCGGAGGAGCCCTCGTCCACGATCTGTTGTTCGCGCCCGTCGTTCTCCTCGCAGGGGTGGGGCTGGCACGAGCGGCACCACGAAGGGTGCGGGCGTGGCTCCAAGCCGGGCTCTTCGTGTCCGGCTGCCTTGTCCTCTTCTCCTATCCCCTTGTTCGGAACTACGCCAGGGTGATCCACAATCCGAGCTCACTGCCACACAACTACGCGGCGAACCTGACCATCACCCTCGGAGTCGTGTGGGGCACACTGATCGCCGCCGCCACGATTGCCGCGGTGCTCAACCGAGGGAGGCCGACGATGAGCCCGTCCGCAGGAGCGAGACCAGAAGAAGCACGAGCAGGGGAAGCATCGTCGCGTGGTAGGCGATGTCCGGGGCGTGGCCGCCCTCGACGGTTTCGGTGATACCGACGAGGAAGCCGGCGATGGCGAAACCCGTCGCCGCCAAGCCCACGGCGCGGGCTCGGCGGGGCGAAGCGAGCATCGTCGCCGCGCCGCCGGCGAGCACGACGCCGATGAGCGCCTCTGCGATCCCGGCGTCGTTGGGGAGGTGAAGGGCCGAGGCCACCGCCAGGGTGGCGGCCACGAAAGCCATCCCTGCGGCCACCCTTCGCACCACCGCGGGCGCCTCTGGAGATCGACTCTGCGGATCGGTGCCTCCGCTCACGAGTGGTGTGCGACTCATGGAATCCATGGCCCGATTGTCGTGGGTCGCCGGCTCTCTGTCGTCGTGCTGTCGTCGGCTCTGTGCCTCCATCCGGCGCAGTAGGCCGCCCGGCCCAACTACCGCAGCTGGGGTAGGCGGTGAACCTGCGGAGGCCAACGCCGGAGGCCGCATTCACCTACGATCGCCGCACGACCTAGCAGGAGGCTCCCATGGCGATCGGCATTTACTTCCGACCAGCGTCAATGAACGCGTCCCAGTACGACGACGTCATCAAGCGGCTGGAGGCGGCGGGCGCAGGCAAGCCGTCCGGTCGCAGCCATCACTGCTGCTTCGGCTCCGGTGACGGTCTCGCGGTCTTCGATGTCTGGGATTCACAGGAGCAGTTCGACAAGTTCGGTGAGACGCTGATGCCGATTCTGCAAGAGGTCGGTCTCGATGCTGGCCAACCAATAGTCGAGCCCATCCACAACGTCATCGTCGGCTAGTACAACAGCGGCCTCGTCCTCGACAGCCGCTCAGTGCCCCCGGCAGGATTCGAACCTGCGCACCCGGCTCCGGAGGCCGGTGCTCTATCCCCTGAGCTACGAGGGCGTACTGGGGAAGTAACGGATCGTACTGCCGCCGGTACGATCTCACGATGGCTCTGTCGGTGCTGGTCGTCGACGACGACCCGGTGATCCTGCGCCTGCTCCAGGTGAACTTCGAGCTGGAGGGGATCGAGGTCGACATCGCCGTTGACGGGGACGAGGGCCTGAAGAAGGCCCGCAGCGCCCCGCCCGACCTGGTGATCTCCGACATCATGATGCCGAAGGTCAACGGGCTCGAGCTTCTCGAGGCGCTCCGATCGTCGCCCGACACGGCCGCCCTTCCCATCATCCTGCTGTCGGCCAAGGCCCAGGTCGCCGACGTACAGCGGGGCCTGGAGCTGGGCGCCGACGACTACATCACCAAGCCTTTCGACCCGCTGGAGCTCATCGACCGGGTCTACAAGGTCCTGGCCAAGTCCCGCCGGTAGGCGACGGTGATCCGCGACGACCTCGCCGACGCGCTGCGCGCCGCCATGGCGCGGGCCGGTGTCGACGCGCCCGACGACATCCACCTCGAGCGGCCCGCTCGCAGGGAGCACGGCGACTGGTCGACGAACGTGGCGTTGGCGACGGCGAAGAAGGCGGGCCGAAACCCACGCGAGCTCGCCGCTGATCTGGCCAAGGTCCTCAACGACGAGCCGCCGCGGCACGTGGCGTCGGTCGAGGTCGCCGGGCCCGGCTTCGTCAACTTCCGCCTCAACGACAGCTGGCTGCACGACGTCCTCACCGAGGTCGTGCAGGAAGGCGTCGACGACTACGCCCGGACCGACGCCGGCGCCGGCACCAAGGTCAACGTCGAGTTCGTGTCCACCAACCCCACCGGACCCGTGCATGCAGGCGGCGGACGGTGGGCCGCGTACGGCGACTCGCTCTGCCGCCTCCTCGAGCGCAACGGCTACGTGCCGCACCGGGAGTTCTACTTGAACGACCGCGGCGTGCAGATGCAGCTGTTCGCCCAGTCGCTCCAGGCCCGCAAGGACGGCGGGACCGTGCCGGAAGGCGGCTACCAGGGCGAGTACGTGGCCGAGTGGGCGGCCGAGATGCCGGAGGATGCCGACCCCCTCGAGTGGGGCTACGAGCGGGTCAAGCGCGATGTGCGGGAGACGCTCGAGGGCATGGGCGTGCACTTCGACACCTGGTTCAGCGAGCGGTCGATGGTGGCCTCGGGCGCCATCGACGACACGCTCGACGACCTGCGCGCTCATGGGGTCGTGTACGACGCCGACGGCGCCGTGTGGCTGCGCACGACCGACTTCGGCGACGACAAGGACCGCGTCCTCGTCAAGTCCGACGGTGAGCCGACGTACGTCCTGCCTGACATCGCCTACCACCGGGACAAGTTCGCCCGCGGCTTCGACCTCCTCATCGACATCTGGGGCGCCGACCACCACGGGTATGTGCAGCGGCTCAAGATCGGCGTGCAGGCCCTCGGGCACGACCCCAACGAGCTCGAAGTCATCCTCGGCCAGTTCGTCACGCTCGTGCGCGGCGGAGAAGAGGTGAAGCTCTCCAAGCGCGCCGGCGACGTGGTGACGCTGGGCGAGGTTCTCGACGACGTCGGCCCCGACGCGGCGAGGCTCACGTTCCTGCTGCAGTCGATCGACACCAAGCAGGTCTTCGACATCGACCTGGTCCGCAGCCAGGCCATGGACAACCCCGTGTACTACGTCCAGTACGCCCACGCCCGCATCTCGTCGATCGAGCGGGTGGCGGGCGAGCGGAGCGTGGTCCGCGAGCCACTCGACGGCGTCGACCTGTCGCTCCTCACCCACGAGCGTGAGCTCGACGTGCTGCGCAGCCTGGCCGAGCTGCCCGACGTCGTGGCGCTGGCGTGCGCCGAGCGGGCCCCGCACAAGGTCACGACCTGGGTACGAGAGTTGGCCGGGCGCTTCCACGGCTTTTACCACGACTGCTATGTCATGGGGACCGATGTCCCGCCTCAACTCACGCAGGCGCGGTTGTGGCTCGTCGAGGCGGCGCGCGTCGGCCTCGCCATCGGCCTCGACCTCCTCGGCGTGAGCGCCCCGGACAGCATGTGAGGCCGAGTTGACCGACGCCGTCGACTACCGCAGGTACATCGGCAGCAACTCAGCCGTCCGCCGCTACCTCCTTCCCGACACGTCGACCGTCTCGGAGGACGGACGGCTGTCGGTGGGCGGGTGCGACGTCGTCGAGCTGGCCGAGCGCTACGGCACCCCGCTGTTCGTCTACGACGAACAGCACCTGCGCAACCGTTGCCACGAAGCGCTGGCCGCCTTCGGTGACGGCGTCGCCTACGGGGCCAAGGCGTTTCTCTGCAAGGCGATGGCCCGCCTGGTCAACGAGGAAGGGCTGCACCTCGACGTGGCGACGGGCGGCGAGGCCTACGTGGCGATGATGGCGGGCGTCCCGCCCAACCGCCTTGTCCTCCACGGCAACAACAAGTCCGATGAGGAGATCGGCACGGCGCTGCACGCCGGGTTCGGACGCATCGTCGTCGACAGCTTCGCCGAGCTGGACCGCATCGAGCGCGTCGCCGCTGACCTGGGCGGCACACCGCGCGTAATGATTCGTGTGACGCCGGGCGTGGAGGCCCACACCCACGAGTACGTCATGACCGGCCAGGTCGACTCCAAGTTCGGCTTCGGCCTGGCGAGCGGCGCGGCGGCCGAAGCGCTGCGGCGGGCCAAGGACTCGCCGGTCATGGAGCTCGTTGGCATCCACGCCCACATCGGCAGCCAGATCTTCCTGCTCCACTCCTACGCCAAGGCCGTCGAGCTCCTGGCGTCATTCGTCAACGACGCGGGCGTGGGCGAGCTGTGCCTCGGCGGCGGACTGGGCGTCCCCTACGTCGAGGGCGAGGACTCCCCGTCGATCACCGACTGGGCCGCCCTGCTGAAGCAGGCGTGCGCCGACCACGGGATCACTGCCCGCGTCACCGCCGAGCCCGGTCGTGCCATCGCCGCAGGCGCGGGCATGACGTTGTACCGCGCCGGCACGGTCAAGGACATCCCCGGCGTGCGCACGTACGTCTCCGTCGACGGCGGCATGAGCGACAACCCCCGGCCTGTCCTCTACGGCAGCGGCTACGAGGCCTTCCTGCCCCGGCTCACGCTGGCCGAGCGCCCCCGCGTCGTCACCGTCGTCGGCAAGCACTGCGAGTCGGGCGACGTCGTCGTCCGGGATGCACGCGTGCCCCAAGAGCTGGAGGCGGGTGATGTCCTGTGCACGCCGGTCACCGGCGCCTACGGCCATTCGATGGCCTCCAACTACAACAAGGTGCCGCGGCCCGCGGTCGTGTTCGTGCGCGGCGGCGCGTCCCGCATCGTCGTCCGCCGCGAGACGTACGAGGACCTGATCAGGCTCGACGAGTAGCGAACCGCATCGACTTCCGTGCGTTGATGCCCAATAGTTGGGCATCAACGCACGAAAGTCGGACGGGGCGGGCGTCAGACTCGACGAATGAGCGCGTCGCGCAGGACGCGGCGGGCGCAGTTGCGGCCGACCATGCCGTGGACGCCGCCGCCGGGGTGGGTCGACGCCGAGCAGAGGTAGAGCCCCCGGATCGGCGTCGAGTAACGGAACCAGCCGGCGACGGGGCGGAACACCAGCTGCTGGTCGAGGGCGTTGGAGCCACCGCCCAGGTCGCCGTCCACCAGATTCGGGTTCAGGGCCTCGAGGTCGGGCGGCGTGTGCACGGCGTGGCCACGGATGGAGCTGCGCACGCCCGGCGCGTGGGCCTCGAGGCGGTCGAGGACCGTCTCCAAGAAGCGGTCGCAGACCTCCGACCACGGGCCCGCGTTCGGCCGGGGCGGGACATGCGTTTCGATCCAGAGCACATGACCGGCGTCCGGTGCGCGGCTGGGATCGGCGACCGTCGGCTGCCCGACGACGAGCATCGGCGCGTCCGGCAGCTCGCCGGTCGCAACCTGGGCCGAGGTACGCGCCATGCTGTCGAGGTTGCCGGTCAGATGGACGACGCCGCACCTGTCGAGGTCGACGCCGTTCCAGCGCACGGGCCCGTCGAGGGCGAGGTCGACCTTGAAGATGCCCGAGCCGTAGCGAAAGCGGTGCACCCCGTCGACGAACGACGAGGGAAGGTGATCGGTGCCGACCATGCCGAGGAACAGGCGGCGTGGACCGGTGTCGGCCAGCACGGCGCGCCGGGCCCGTAACGACAAGCCGTCCGCCGTCTCGACGCCGACTGCCCGCTTGCCTTGGACGACGACATGCGTCACCTCGTGGCCGGTCAGGATTCGTCCGCCGGCGTCGGTCACGGCGCCCGCCAGTCCCGATGCCAGTCGACCGGCACCGCCGACCGGCACGGGCATGTTGTGGCTCTGGGCGACCATGGCCAGCGCCATCGCCTCGGGCAGCCCGCCCGGATCGTTGACGCTCACGTCGCTGTGGCTGATTCCGGCCGCGAACAGTGCTTGTGCCTCGTCGGACGAGAACCTCTCACGCGCCACGGCCGACGTCGGCGCCAGCGCCATCTTCGTCGTCTCGATGACGCCTCGCACGCCTGCCGCCAAGGCGAATCGTGCCGTTGGGCCGACGGAGGGGATCGGATTGATGATCACGTTGAGGAACTGCCGTCCGACCCTCGTCCACCAGCCATACAGCTCGGTCCACGCCTCGCCGTCGCCCGGTGCGCAACCGTCGATGGCTGCCGCGGTCAGCGCCGGGTCCGTCCTCACCGCCGCGCTCCGGCCCGGCGCGACCATGGCCCCGGCCGCCAGCTCGAAGGATGCCCACTGCACCCGCCGGTAGAGCTCGAGCTCACGGAAGACGGGCGAGAAGTGAAGGAGCCCGTAGAACGCCGAGAACGGGTCATGGACGTAGCCCGGAAGCGTCAACGGGGCGCTGGCGACGGCACCGCCCGCCACGTCGTTGCGCTCCACAACCGTGACCGACCACCCGGCGCGCGCCAAGAGGGCCGCGGCGACGAGGCCGTTCGGCCCCGAACCGATGACGACAGCGTCAGCGGCGTCTGTCACAGAGTGATGACGACCCCTTCGGCGGCAGCCGTGACCGGAACTGGTCCGCCGGCCAGGCTTTCGACGATGGCGTCGAGCTCGTCGTCGGTGCGCGGTGGGTCGTGGTGGAACAGGAGGACGCTGCGGGCGCCTGCCTCTTTGGCCAGGCCCACCGGGTAGTCCACCGCCGAGTGGCCCATGAACGACCGGCTCGGGAACTCGGCGGCCGTGTGCTGGGCGTCGTGGATGAGCAGGTCGACGCCGGATGCCAACGCCATGGCGGCCTCGTGGTACGGCCCGAAGCCGTCCGGCCCCGCGCCGTACGCAACTGGGCCGTGGTCGGAGAGATAGGCGATCGACGAGGCGCCGTCGCTCACCCGGTAGCCAAACGTGCGCCCGCCCTTGTGGGGGATCTCACGGGCGAGCACGTCAAAGCCCTCGATGTCGTGCTCGCCCTCCTTGAGGCTGTCGAAGCGCCATCCGACGCCCAGTTGGCGGGGCCAGATCGGGAAGTGAGGCGGCGAGAACGCGCGGCCCAGGAGCTCCTCAGCGTCCTCACCTTGTTCAGGGAGCAGCACCTGGACCTTGGCGTCCGGGTGATAGCCGGCCGGGAAGAACGGCAGTCCGTGGGTGTGATCCCAGTGCAGGTGACCGAGAAGGATCGTGCCGACGAAGGCCTCGCCACCCAACTCCTTCGACAGCCGTCCGAGCCCCGTGCCTGCGTCGAGCACCAGGCGCGGCAGTTCGTCATCGTCGGCCAAGACGGCCACACAAGAGGTGTTCCCGCCGTAGCGCACGAACTCCGGTCCCGGCGCCGGCGTCGACCCGCGGACGCCGCAGACCAGTAGTCGCACCTACCGATTCTCTTCCTTCCGGTGACCCAAAGCCACTTCGGCCAGCGCCTTCTTGTCGATCTGGTCGCCGGGGGCCACGGCCACCTTCACGTCGGTGAGGGCCCGCAGCGTCAGCGTGCGGCTGCCGCCCTCGAGGATGGCGCGCTCGCCAAGGATGGCGCCGGGGCCGAGCTCATTGACCTTCTCGCCGTTGAACTCGGCCGCCAGCACACCGTCGAGGAGCAGGAAGAGGTCCTCGCCTTGCTCTCCCTGCTCCACGAGCGTCTTGCCCTCCTTGATCCGCTTGACCTTGGGCTTCTTGCCGCCGCGCATGATCGTGCTGCTGAGCTGGCGCTCGAGGGCGGTTTCGACGGTGGTGACAAAGGCGGGCGAGTCCTCGTTGCCCCACGGCGTGTGCTTCTTGCCGAAGACCTTCGTGTACCACTCCTTGAAGTCGATCATCCCCGACTTGGCGATCAGCTTGCCCTCGCCGTCGTACACCCAGTGCCGCGGGAACGGTGTGGCGCCGACCATCTCGCTCTCCACCCGGCCGTCGGCGTGCAGCGTCAGCTCGAGCGTCGTCCACACTGTGGGCGGCCGGAGCTGGATGTACGGCTTGCGCCGGACCCGACGCGGGGCGGGCATCCCCGGCCGGCCCCCACACGTCTGCATGAACGTGGCGGACGTCTTGGTGACCTTCGGCTTGGGCCTGATCTCCGGAAACGCAGTGGCCTGGAAGACGATTTCCTTGGGCCCGATCTTCATGTGCGTGGAGTTGAGGACCGTCCCGCCCGACTGGCCGAAGTCGATGACCCGGCCGTCCTCGACGCGGATCCACGCCTCGAGGTGGTTGGCGAAGCGGAACTGGTCGTTGTCCCGCATCTTCTCGAGGTCGTTCACGTCGATGACGTCGGGAAGGGGCTTGTCGTAGTGCGCCACACCGCCCACCTCGAACGGCATCTTGACCATCCCTTTGATGGCTTCCGAGGGGATCCACGAGACGGAGGTGACCGACGACTCGATGCGCATGGAAAAACCATACGCACGACCGCGGACGTCCCCAAGGGGGACAGCCGGTATTCGCGCCGGGGGGTGCCACCCCCCGTGGCCGGGTGGCTGCCTCCCTTGCATCTTTCCGCCGCGCGAGGCCAAATGGGCGGGTGCTGGACGGGAAGATCACCGTCTTCCTCGCCGATGACAACCTCATCGTGCGTGAGGGCGTGCGCGCCCTGCTGAACCTCGAGAGCGATTTCGAGGTGGTCGGCGTGGCCGGCGACTACGACGAGCTCGTTACGGGCGCCGAGGCGGCCGCCCCCGAGGTGATCGTCACCGACATCCGCATGCCGCCGAGCTTCCAGCGCGAGGGCATCGACGCCGCCAACGAGCTGCGCAAGCGTCACCCGGGGACGGGGGTGGTCATCCTCAGCCAGTACGACGACCCCGAGTACGCCATCTCCCTCCTCGACGAGGGCTCAGAGGGCCGGGCCTATCTGCTCAAGGACCGCATCGCCGAGGGCGACCAGCTGGCCCGCGCCGTGCGCTCGGTTGCCACTGGCGGGTCGATGCTCGACCCCAAGATCGTCGAGGCCCTCGTCAACCCGGTGGCCAAGGCCGACGCCGTCACCGAGGCCGACGAGGAGCTCATCCGCCTGATCGCCGAGGGCCGGACGATCAAGGCCATCGCCGCCGTCCAGCACACCACTCCGGCTTCGGTCTCCGACGCCATCGAGGAGCTGTTCCTCAAGCTGGCCAAGGAGGCCAGCACGGGCACGGCGAGCGGGCTGCGCCGGCTCCGCATGCTGCACCAGGCGATCATCGACAGGGAGGAGCAAGGCGAGTCGCTGAGCCGTCTGCTCCCGGGCGGCGTCGCCGAGATGGTCCAGCGGGGGGGCGGCAAGCTCGGCGAGACGACCGAGATGGTCGTCACTGTGCTCATGGCCGACATCCGGGGATACACGACGATCGCCGAGGCGTCGGACCCGACGATCCTCGCCCGCCAGCTCAACGACCACCGAGCCGAGATGAACCACGCCATCCTCGGCGAGGGCGGGACCGTCATGCAGTTCGTCGGTGACGCCGTCATGGCTGTCTTCGGAGCCCCGCTCTCCCAGGACGACCACGCCGATCGGGCCCTGCGCGCCGCCTTGGCCATGCACGCCGCCCAGCGCGACGTGAACGAGCGCTGGGTCGCCGAGGGGCTGCCCGCGTTCAACCTTGGGATCGGGCTGTCCACCGGCAATGTGGCCGGCGCTCTGCTCGGGTCCGAGGAACGGCTCGAGTACACGATGGTGGGCGATACCGTGAACCTCACACAGCGCCTGCAACAGTGGGCCGAGGCGGGCCAGACCGTGCTGAGCGAGCCGACGTACGAGGCGCTGCGTGCGCCCGTCGAGGCCGAGCACCTCGCACCCGCCCTCGTCAAGGGACGCCAGACGCCCGTCGCTGCGTACCGCATCGCGGCGGTCAACGACCAGAAGCAAGGAGTCACTCATGGGGCCTGAGAACGGCAACGGGAACGTCAGCGAGGCCGCCGCGGCTGCCTCTGATGTCCTCACCGTCCGCGGACTGCGCAAGACCTACGAGTCCGAAGGCGTGCCCGTGCGCGCCCTGCGAGGGGTCGACTTCGACATGGAGCCGGGCGAGTTCGTGGCCATCATGGGTCCATCGGGCTGCGGGAAGTCCACGCTCCTCAACCTGGTCGCCGGCCTCGACACGCCCACCGACGGCGAGATCGCCGTCGCAGGCGAATCGCTCGTAGGCAAGGACGAGAACGATCTGGCGCGCATGCGCCGCCGCCACATCGGCATCGTGTTCCAGTTCTTCAACCTGCTCGAGGGCATGAGCGTGCTCGAGAACGTGACGCTGCCCGCCATCATCGCCGGCATGCCGCGGCGCCAGGCCGAAACGCGGGCCCGCGACCTCCTCGACCTGCTCGGCTTGGCGGACAAGGCCAAGAACGCGCCGGGCGTGCTGTCCGGCGGCCAGCGCCAACGCCTGGCCATCGCCCGGGCCCTGGCCAACAAGCCGACGCTCGTCCTCGCCGACGAGCCGACCGGTGCGCTCGACTCCGCCGGCGGCCTCGAAGTCCTCGAGCTCTTCCGGCGCCTCCACTCCGGCGGGCAGGCCATTCTCATGGTCACCCACGACCAGAAGGTGGCCGACGCCGCCTCCCGCATCGTGCGCATGCGCGACGGCCGCATCGACGACGGCACCGAAGAGGACATGTCCGTCACCATCACCGAGTCGATCACGTCCACCAAATGGGAGCCATGACGTGGCCGCGGTCTGGGCGGGGGCCCGGGCCGAGTTGCGCTCGGGTTGGCGACGGGGGATCGGCCTCGCCCTTCTGATCGGACTGACCGGTAGTTTGACGCGTCATCCGGAACCGTTGGTGGTCGCCGGACGTCCTGCACCATCTCGAGCGCCGCGCCACCAGATGACCGCCGTTCTGCTCCGCATCCGCGCCGACCTGCGCTCGCGATGGCGTGCCTGGATCGGCCTGACATTGATCGCCGGTCTGGCCAGCGGCGCCGTCATCGCGGCTGCCGCCGGCGCCCGACGAACCGACACCTCCTACTCCCGGTTCCTGCGGTCCTCGCGCGCCGCCGACGTCCTCGTCTTCCACTCGACCGACCCGTCGTTCGCCACCGTGACGCCCGAGGACCTGGCGACGCTTCCGGGTGTGGCGGCCACGGCCCCACTCGTGGGGTACGCGTCGACGGAGCCCGACGTCATCGTGGCGGCCTCGCCCGACGGTCGCTACGGCTCCGTGACGGCACATCAGAAGCTTCTCGATGGACGGCGACCCGTGCGGCCCGACGAGGTGATGGTCAGCTTCGTCGTCGCCGAAAAGCGGCACCTCCACGTGAGCAGCACCCTTCGGCTGCACCTTCTGCCCGCTGATGACGCCAACGCCCAGGCCGGGCCCCCGATCCCGCTCACCATGCGCGTCACCGGGGTGGAGGCGGGCCCCGGTGAGTTCCCGCCGCAGACCCAACAGGGTTTCGGGTTCGTGTGGTGCTCGTCGGCCCTCGTTCGTGACAACGGCGGCCGCCTTGCGGAGCAACACGCCACCGCCGTCCGCTTGGAGCCGCGACCGGGCGCGCTCGCGTCTTTCACACAGGAGACCGACCGCCTCGGCGGGGGCCGCCCGACGGCGGTGTACCGGTTCGGAGACCAGGCCGCCAACACGAAGCGCTCGATCCATCTCCAGGCCGTGACGTTGTGGCTCCTCGCCGGCCTCTTGGCGGTGACGACGGCGCTGGTGCTGACCCAGCTCTTCGTGCGCCAGGCATTCATCGAGGGCAGAGACAACGCAGCACTGCGTTCCCTCGGCATGGAGCGCTCACAGCTGTGGCTGGTCGGCATGGCGCGCGCCGCCTTCACGGGCGTTGCCGCCGCGCTCGTCGCCGTCGTGACCGCCTTCGCCCTTTCGCCGCTGACGCCCGTTGGGATCGCCCGTATCGCCGAGCCCCGACCTGGGCTCGCTGCCGACGCGACAGTCCTCGCCCTCGGCGCCGTGAGCACCGTCGTTCTCGCCCTGGCAGCAGCCGCCATGGCGATCGGCATCCCGCTCGGCGTCGCCGCCGGGCGCTGGGCCTGGATCGTCTTCGCCCGCGAGATCGGCATCGTGCCCGACCCCCGGGTTCCTGTTCTGTTCTTGCTCCTCTTGATCCCGGGCACCGTCGTCGTCGCCAACCTCGTCGCCCTCGTGCCCGGTGAACTGGCCGCCCGCCTTCGCCCCGGCCGCGCCCTGAGGACCGAGTGATGACCGCCGTCAGGCTGCGTCTCGCGAGCGAGTTCCGATCCCGCCGGAAGGCGTGGATCGGGCTCGCGATTCTCGTGGGCGTGTCCGCTGGCTCGGTCATCGCTGCGGTCGCCGGCGCCCGCCGCACCGATACCGCCTACCCGCGCTTTCTTTCGTGGTCCAAGGCCCCTGACATCTTCGTGTTCTCATCCGGGGAAGAGAGCTATTCGTTCGCCCAGATCCCGCCGGAGCAGCTCACCGCGCTTCCGCAGGTCGCGCAATCGGCCACAGGGGCGGGCTTTCAGGTCCTCTCGCCCGCGGAGGTCACCCTCCAGGTTCCCGCCGACAGCCGGATCCCGTACCAGTTCTTCCACCGCAAGATGCTCGCCGGTCGTCAGCCGAGGCTCGACAGCCCCGACGAGGTGTCGATCAGCTTCCAGCTGGCCAAGGCGCGCCACCTCGACGTCGGTGACCGCCTTGTTGTGCAGATGCTCGCAGCAGGACCCGACGGCACGCCCACACCCACGACGGTCAGCTTCAAGGTCGTCGGCGTGGACGCCGCCGCCAGTGAGTTCCCGCCGCAGACCGGCACGGGCGTGGACGTGGCCTGGGCGACTCCTGCCTTCTACCGCGCCAACGTCGAGCGGTTCCCGTCGTTCGTGACGACCGTGCTTCGACTGCACCACGGCTCTGCTGACGTCCCGGCCGTGCAAGCGGAGATCACGCGGCTTGCGGGCGGGAAGCCGGTGACAGCGTTTCCTCTCGCCGACCAGAGCGTGAACACGCAGCACTCGATCCATCTGCAGGCGGTCGCCCTCTGGCTACTCGCTGGTTTGCTTGCGCTCACCGCCGTGCTCGTGCTCGTGCAGCTTCTGGTTCGCCAGAGCGTGCTCGAGTCGTCGGACCATCCGAGCTTGCGCGCCATCGGGATGAGCGGCCTGCAGCTCCTGGCCGTCGGGACGGGCCGTGGCGCGGTCGTGGGCGTCGTCGGCGCCACTGTGGCCGTCGTCGTGGCCCTGCTGCTTTCGCCTCTGCTGCCCGTCGGACTGGCGCGCGTCGCCGAACCCCACCCCGGCTTCGCGGTCGACACAGTCGCGATCGGGCTCGGTGCGCTCGCGACCGTCGCGCTCGTGGCCGCCACGGCAGCGGTCTCGTCGTGGCGTGCCGGACGTCTCGTCGTCGCGGGCGGGCCTGTCGGAGGTGCCCGCCCGTCGGCACTGGCTCAGGTCCTCTCGCAGCGCGGTGCGTCGGCGCCCGTCACAACCGGCGTGCGCCTGGCGTTGGAGGCGGGCAGAGGGCCGACCGCAGTGCCGGTGCGCAGCACGATCGTGGGCGCCGTCGTCGGTGTGGCGGCCCTGGCGACCGCGCTCGGCTTCGGCGCCAGCCTGGGCCATCTGCTGGCCACGCCCCGTCTGTACGGCGTGGGTTGGGACGCAAGCGTCACCACCACCTCCAGCGACGATGTCGCGCCCGCGCTCGACGCCGTGCGCGCCGATCCCAGGATCGCGGATCTGGCGGTCGGGTATTCGGGCTTTCCGCTGGCCATCGGGTCCGTCCGCGCCGACGGGATCGCCCTCGACCGCGACAAGGGTGCGGCCTCCCTGATGCCGACGCCCATCGCCGGCCGGCAGCCGATTGCGCCGGACGAGATCATGCTCGGCGCCCGAACGATGGCCGAGGCGCACGTCCGGCTCGGCGACACGGTGCGCGCCTCTCTCGCCGGCAGTCCACCAGTGACGTTCCGCGTTGTCGGCAAGGGCGTGTTCCCATCGCTGAGCGACGCGCTGGGCCTCGGCAAGGGGGCGGCGACCACCACCGCCGGACTGAAGCGGTCGCTGGCGCCGGGCATCGACGCCCCGCCACTCGAGATCGGCCTCATCCGCTTCCGGCCCGGCGTCGACAAGAAGGGCACCATCGCCGACCTCGCCCACCGGGTAACCGACACAGGGAGCACCGTCATCGCTCCCGAGAAGCCCGTCGATCTGGTCAACTTCGGGCGCGTGCAGAGCCTGCCGCTCGTGCTGGCCGCGCTGCTCGGCACCCTTGCTGCGGCCACCCTCGCTCATCTCATGGTGACGTCGATCCGCAGGCGCCGGCGTGACCTTGCCGTGCTCAAGACGCTCGGGTTCTCGTCACGACAGGTCCGTGGCACGGTCGCGTCACAGGCGACGACGCTGGGCGTCGTGGCCGCAGTGGTCGGCATTCCCGTCGGCGCCGCGTGCGGTCGATGGGTGTGGATCGTGTTCGCCCGTCAACTTGGCATCGTCCCGCGGCCCGCCATTCCCGTCCTGATGTTCCTCGTTCTGGGGTTGGCGGCCCTCGTGGTCGCCAACCTCATTGCCGTCCTGCCCGGGCGCGCTGCGGCGCGCCTTCGACCCGCTCCTGTGCTGAGATCGGAGTAGAGAAAATGGCAACCGCTCTCGAACGTGTGATGGCCGGCCCGGCACCGGCCGAGGTCGAGAAGGAGCGACGGCCGCGGCCGGTTGCGCTCCTCTACGCGCCGCTCGCCATCGCCTTGGGCGTCGTGCCCGCGATCGTCGCCCGCGACGCCGACGGTCAGGTCGGCCAGTGGGTCCGGGTGGGCCTGATCCTGGCGTGGGCGGTCGCCGGGGCCGTGGCGACCCGCCGCCGCCCGGACGAGCACATCGGCCCGCTCGCTCTCCGGGCCACGGCCATCGGCGCCGTTGGAAGCGCCTCTGCGTCGTTGCTGGCGGCGAACGGTCACGGAGTGCACATGGCGTCGGGCGTCGTCGACGTTCTTCAGTTCGTGCAGTCTCTCGCCGTCGGCGTGCTGCCGATCGCGGCCATGCACGTCATCCTCGGCCTGCCCGACGGCTTCTGCCGTGTCGCCCGGTGGGCGTTGATCGCCGGCTATCCGATCGGTGCGCTCGTGGGCGTCCTGCTGTGGACCCAACGTCCCGGCATCGTCCTGTGGCCGGTCGTGTTGGAGTCTGTCCTCGCCGCCACCATCGGCGTGGCTGGGTCCAATCATCGGTACCGCCGGTCGTCTGGCGTCGAGCGTCAGCGCATGCAGTGGTTCGGGTGGGCCGTCTCGGTCGGCACCGAGGTCGTGCTGATCGTCCTCGCCCTGCGCGTGCTGGCCGGCTGGCCGCCCCACGTCGGCGTGGTCTGCGCAGCGGCCACCCTGCCGATCCCCGTCGCCCTGATCGTCGGCTCGTCGAACAAGCTGATCGGGCGCATCGACCGCCTGCTGGCGCAGACGGTGTCGATCGCCGGGCTCAGCCTCGTCGTGGTCGTCGTGTACCTCGTGATCGTGCTCGGTCTGGGGCGGGTGCCGACGCACTCCGAGCGTTCGCTGCTCGTCCTGTCGATGATTGCGGCCGGCGTCGCCGCCGCTCTCTACCTTCCGACGCGCGAGCGCTTGGCCCGCTTCTCCAACCGTCTCGTGTACGGCGAGCGGGAGGCCCCCGACATGGTGCTGCGCACGTTCGGCACCCGGCTGTCGCGTGCGGTCCCGCTCGACGAGCTGCTCCTGCAGGTCGCGGAGAGCCTGCGCAAGACGCTCGCCCTGCGGGCCGCCGAGGTGTGGACGGGATCGGGTGGCCGCCTCGAGCGCACGGTGTCGGTGCCCGACGTCAAGCGAGCATCGGTCACGCTGTCGCCCGACGAAGAGACGGTGGTGGCCCGGGCAGGCGTGTCGGGACCGGCGTGGCTGCAGGTCTGGCTGCCGCAGCTCCTCGCCGGTCGGGAGGACGCCGTCATCCGGGTGGCGCCGATCACCCACTCCGGCCAGCTGCTCGGGCTCATCGTCGCCGTACGCCCGCCCAACGGCGACGCCTTCCGCACCGACGACGAGACGGTGCTGGCGGAGCTGGCGCGCCAGGTCGGCCTCGCCCTGCACAACGTGCAACTGGACTCCGCCCTGCAGGCGTCCCTCGACGAGGTGCGCCGTCAGGCCGAGGAGCTGCGCGCCTCTCGCGCCCGCATCGTCGCCTCCGCCGACGCGGCCCGGCGCCAGATCGAGCGCAACCTCCACGACGGTGCCCAGCAGCAGCTGGTCGCCCTCGCCGTGAACCTGCGACTGGCGCGCCAGCTGGCCGAAGCCGATCCCGACACGTCGAAGACCATGCTCGATCAGCTGGGACACGACCTGCAGGAAGCCGTGCAGCAGCTGCGGGACCTGGCCCACGGCATCTACCCGCCGCTGCTGATGGACCGCGGGCTGGTGGAGGCCCTCCGTGCGGCCGCCGGCCGGGCTGCGCTCCCCACCGACGTCGAAGCCGAGGACGTTGGCCGCTTCAGCCCCGACGTCGAGGCCGCCGTCTACTTCTGCTGCCTCGAAGCGCTCCAGAA
Source organism: Actinomycetota bacterium (assembly GCA_902812475.1). Lineage (GTDB taxonomy): Bacteria > Actinomycetota > Acidimicrobiia > Acidimicrobiales > AC-14 > CADDZP01. Next base: position 26,713 of record CADDZP010000001.1, read on the forward strand.
CGCGGGCAAGCACGCGGGCGAGGGGGCGTCGGCGACGATCCACGTCTGGCAGGAAGAAGGAGCGTTGCTCTTCGACGTGGCCGACAACGGAGCCGGTTTCGACCCGTCGTCGCGTCCACACCTCGGCGCCGGCTTCACCAACATGAGCGACCGCGTGGGTGCCATCGGCGGCAGCCTCAAGGTCCGGTCGGCGCCCGGCAAGGGCACCAAGATCTCCGGCCGGATCCCCGTCAGCGAGCCGGCCCCGGCCGTCAGCTAGGCGCCGCTCGAGCCGTTGCTGCTCGCCGCGCCGGCACCGTCCCACGTCGAGCGCAGGATCTGGGGGCCGAACTCGTCCTTGTTGATGTAGGCGGCGGCGCCGCTCCGGAGGGCGTCGGCGGGCAGGTCGTCGCTGGCGTAGGTCGAGAGGAGGACGACGCACACGTCGGGATGGGCGTCGTGGATGCGCCGGGACGCCTCGATGCCGTTGATGCCCGGCATGTTGATGTCCATCAGGACGAGCCGGGGGCGGAGGGCCTCGACCTGGGCCACGGCGTCCTCACCCGACTCCGCCTCGCCCACGACCTCGAAGCCGGGCGTCACCCGCACGACCGTCTTGGCCGCCATTCTGAACGGCGGCTGGTCGTCGACGACCAGAACGGAGACGGCCTCATCTGCCACGGCCCTCCATCGTCCCATTTCGGACACGCCTCGCCCACCGTGAGGGCATGTGTCGCGGGGTGGGGCTATCCCCCCTGCGCGCCTAGGACTGGCGGTCGGCGAGGAACAGCAGCACGGCCTTCACTCGGCGGTGGATCTCCGGCTCTTCCCCGAGGGCCAGCTTGGAGAAGATCGAGTTGATGTGCTTTTCGACGGCGCGCTCCGACAGGACGAGCGTCTCGGCGATGCCGGCGTTGTTCTTGCCCTGGGCCATCTCCGAGAGAATCTCGGTCTCCCGCGGGGTCAGCTGGCGGAGCGGCGATTCCGCAGCGCGGGAGCGGGCCGCGACGAGGGCGTCGATCACCTTGGGGTCGATGACCGACCCGCCGCGCGCGACCTCTTGGATCGCGCTCGTGAGCTGGTTGCCGTCGGAGACCCGCTCCTTGAGCAGGTAGCCGCGGCCCTGGGAGCCGTGCTCGAGGAAGGCGAGGGCGTACTGCGGGTCGGCGTACTGGCTGAGCACGACGACGCCGGCGTCGGGCTGATGCTCGCGCAGGTGGGCTGCGGCCCGGATCCCCTCGTCGGTGTTGGTCGGCGGCATGCGGATGTCGGTCAGAACCACGTCGGGTTTCTCGTCGTCGATGGCCTTGAGCAGCGAGTCGAGGTCCTCGCACACCGCCGCAAGGTCGAGGTCGGCCTGCGCCTCGATCAGCTGGCGGATGCCTTCGCGCACCAGGTAGTGATCCTCGGCCAGCACCACGCGTAGAGCCACGGCTGCAGGTTATGGCTCGCAGGTACCTTTGATCCGTGGATCCCGCCGTCATAAGGGTCGGGCTGCTCGGCTGCGGCAACGTGGGCGGTGCGCTCGTCGAGCTGGTCGACGAGCAACGGGACGCGATCGCCGACCGCACCGGCATGCGCCTCGACGTGGCGCGGGTTGCCGTGCGCAACACCGCCAAGCAGCGGGCCGTTGCGCTCGGGCCCGACGTCCTGACCCACGACGCCTTGGCTGTCGTCGATGACCCGTCGATCGACGTGGTCGTCGAGCTGATCGGCGGCATCGAGCCGGCCCGGGAACTCATCCTGACCGCCCTCGCCAACGGCAAGGCCGTCGTCACCGGGAACAAGGAACTGCTCGCCAACGTCGGCGGCGAGCTGTTCGAGGCGGCCGAGAAGGCGGGCGTCGACCTCCTCTTCGAGGCCGCGGTTGCGGGTGGCATCCCCCTGATCAGGCCGCTGCGCGAGTCCCTGGCGGGCGACCGGGTGCAGCGCATCCTCGGCATCGTGAACGGGACGACCAACTTCATCCTCACGCGCATGACCGAGGAGGGCTCGACGTTCCACGAGGCCCTGGCCGAGGCTCAGGAGCTCGGGTACGCCGAGCGCGATCCCACCGCCGACGTCGAGGGCTTCGACGCCGCCGCCAAGGCCGCCATCATCGCCACCGTCGCCTTCGGCGTACGGGTCGTGGCAGGCGACGTCTACAACGAGGGCATCTCCGGCGTCACGCCGGCCGACATCGCCTTCGCCCGGCGTCTGGGCTACGTCGTCAAGCTGCTCGTCATGGCCGAGGCCGATTCTCGAGGTGTGGCCGTCCGTGTACACCCAGCGATGGTTCCTGCCGACCACCCGCTGGCCGCCGTGCGGGAGTCCTTCAACGCCGTGTTCATCGAGGGCGCGGCCGTCGGGGACCTGATGCTCTACGGCCGCGGCGCAGGCGGGCGCCCGACGGCGTCCGCTGTGCTCGGTGACGTCATCGACGCCGCCGCCAACCGCCGCCGCGGCACGCACGCCGGGCTCGGCATGCTCGGCAAGGCGCGCATCCGCCACATCGAGGAGCTGTCCTCCGAGTACTACATCGCCCTCGAGGTCGTTGATCGTCCCGGCGTCCTGGCCGCCGTTGCCGGCGTCTTCGGCGACAACGGCGTTTCCATCAAGCAGATGGAGCAGGAGGGCATCGGCAAGGACGCCCGCCTCATCCTCATCACCCACACCGCCGTGGAGCGGGCCATGCAGGCGACGCTGGCCGACCTTCGCGACCTCGACGTCGTCGATCGCGTCGGCAGCCTGCTTCGCGTCGTGGGATCGGGTTAGGGGATCGGGTGCCGGTCGGCTGGCGGGGCGTCATCGAGGAGTACCGCTCGTTCCTTCCCGTGAGCGACGAGACGCCGGTCGTCACGTTGCTGGAGGGCGGCACGCCGCTCCTGCTCGCTCCCCGCCTCTCCCAGCGCGTCGGTGCACGCGTGTACCTGAAGTACGAGGGCCTCAACCCCACGGGTTCGTTCAAGGACCGGGGGATGACGATGGCGATCTCCAAGGCCGTCGAGGATGGCGCCAAGGCGGTGGTGTGCGCGTCGACGGGCAACACGTCGGCGGCGGCGGCCGCCTACGGGGCGCGCGCCGGTCTGACCTGCGCCGTGCTCATTCCCGAGGGGCACATCGCACTGGGCAAGTTGGCGCAGGCACTCATCCACGGGGCCAAGGTCCTGCAGGTGCGGGGAAACTTCGACCAGGCCCTGGCCATCGTCCGCGAGCTGGGCGACCACGCGCCGGTCACGGTCGTGAACTCCACCAATCCGTTCCGGCTCGAGGGCCAGAAGACGGCGTCGTTCGAAATCGTCGACGCCCTCGGCGACGCACCCGACTACCACTGCATCCCCGTCGGCAACGCCGGCAACATCACCGCCTACTGGAAGGGCTACCGCGAGTTCCAGGACGCCGGGCGGGCAACCAAGCTGCCCAAGATGCTCGGGTTCCAGGCCGCCGGTGCCGCCCCCCTGGTGCTCGGCCACCCCGTCGAGCACCCCGAGACCATCGCCACCGCCATCCGCATCGGCAACCCGGCCTCCTGGTACGGCGCCACGGCGGCCGCGGTCGAGTCGGGCGGCGGCATCAGCGCCGTCACCGACGAGCAGATCCTGGAGGCGTACCGCTTCCTGGCGTCGGAGGAGTCGGTGTTCTGCGAGCCGGCGAGCGCCGCCTCGGTGGCCGGGCTGCTGTCCACGAGCGTGGCCGAGGGCTCGACGGTGGTGTGCGTGCTGACCGGGCACGGGCTGAAGGACCCCGATCGAGCGATCTCGGAGATCGCCGTCCCCTCCGCCGTCGACGCCGACTACGGCGCCATCCGGGCCGAGCTGGGGCTGTAGCAGTCGACGTCTACGGTCCAGACGACGTCCGGGCCGCCTGCGCCTTCGTCGCCCAGCAGGCCCGCCTCGTGCGGATCGACCCGACGGCGCTGCGGCGCCTGAGCGCGTCGATCGGCGCTGAGCCCGCCGGCGACGCCGAGCGCCTCGATGTGGAGTTCGCGGTGATGTTCAACGCCGTGAACTTCGGCTCGGGCTGGCACCCGTACATGTCGAAGCTCCGGGGCAAGTCCGGCAACGTCACGCTGTCCACGCGGCTGCGCCAGCGGTTCGAGAGCGAAGGCCCGTTCACCGCCGAAGACCTGGCGAGCGTGACGGCCGACGACTGCGCCCGCGTCTTCGGCCAGCACCTCCATCCGCCCGTCGACGAGCTGATGGGCCTGTTCGCCCAGTCGTGGAACGACCTCGGGCGCTTCCTGCTCGACCGCTTCGATGGCTCGTTCGGCGGGCTGGTTGACGCCGCCGGCGGCTCCGCCGTGCGCCTCACCCGGCTGTTGCAGCAGATGCCGATGTACCGGGACGTCTCGTACTACGACGGCCATCCGGTGCCGTTCCTCAAGCGGGCCCAGATCACCGCATCCGACATCGGCGCCTTCGCCGACGTCGACGATCTCACGCTGTTCGCCGACAACCTGGTTCCACACGTGCTGCGTGTGGAAGGCGTGCTCGTGCTCGACGACGATCTGACCGCGGACATCGACGCCCAGCGCCTGCTCGAGCCCGGTGGCCAGGCCGAGACCGAGCTCCGGGCCTGCGCCGTGCACACGGTCGAGCTGCTGTCCCAAGCGGTGGGCGTGCCTGCGCGCCGGCTCGACAACCGCCTGTGGCGCCGCGGCCAGGAGCCTCGTTTCAAGGCGTCACCCCGTCCCCGGGTGCGCACCGTCTACTACTGACGGTCGCTACGACTCGGCTGCGATGGCGAAGCGGTCGACGTAGAACTGCAGCGCCCGGCGGCGTTCGCCGGCGTTGATGCCGAACTGCGAGAGATCGTAGACGACGCCGCCGTGGCGGCCGCGTGGATGGCTCGCCATGAAGGCGTCCATCGCCGCCTCGACGTCGGCCGTGAACGGCTGGCCGGCCAGGGCGTAGATGCGCTCGACCGTGGCCACGTCGTCGGCCATGAACTCGGTGAAGCGGACGTCGATCGACCGGTCGGCCGGGAGCAGGTCGCGGTCGCGCACGCACGCGCCGAGCATCGTCTCCAGACGCTCGGCCCAGTAGCCGCCGACGACGTGCGGGTCGACCGTGTCGAGATTCAGACGGGCCAGATAGGTCATCATCGTGACGAGCGAGGCGGTCACCGAGACCGGATCGCGGTGGGTCACGACGAACGTGGCGTCGGGGAAGACCCTCGAGAGCGGCCCGAACTGCTCCAGGTGCTGCGGGGACTTCAGCACCCAGCGCTCACCGCCCCGGAGGAACTGCAGCACCTTCAGGACCCGCTCGAGGTATTCGTAGGCGGGCGTCTGGTCGGTGGCGCGGTAGTAGTCCTGCCACGTCGGCATCGGCGCCATCGTCTCGAAGTACATCGACGAGAAGTCCATGGCCAGGAGGTTGATCTCCTCGTGCTTCTCGTCCGCCGTCATCTCGTGCATGCGCTTGAAGTAGGGAAGAGCGGTGTTGACGACGTAGAGGGCGGCGGCCGTGTCGGCGATGCGGTTGTCGGGTGCGCCCTCGCGCACCACCGGCTGCACGCTCTCCCAGTACGGCAGTGACCGAATGGCGGGGTCGGCGGAGATCAGGTTGTGGAGGTGGGTCGTGCCCGTTCGGGGCAGGCCGCAGATAACGATCGGCGCCCGCACGTCGAGCTCATCGATCTCGGGGTGCCGCCGCAGCAGGTCCTGGACGAGGAGCCTGTTGCGAAGCAGCTCGGTGAGCTGCACGAAGGCGGCCGCCCGGCCGGCGGGACTCAGCACGACGTCGTTCCGGAGCGCCGTGCACACCACGTCGAGGCGTTCGTGGAACGCCTGGTCACCGAAGTCGTCGACCCCCGCCTGGTCGACGGCGGCCGCCATCAGCGCGTCGGGCTCGAGCGCCACTGCCGCGCCCATGTCGGCCATGGCGTCCCGGATGGCGCAGGCGTCGTCGGGGAAGCGCGGCGCGGCCAGGTCGTCGATGGCGACGGGCGCCGGCCGGGTCGCGCTCACGACAGCGTCACCACCTGCGTTGTCGGCCGGTCGGGCGTGGCGGACGGGTGGAACCACCGGAACCAGAGCAGGCCGCGCGGATGGCCTGCCGTCGACACCCAGTTTGCGTGGCCCGGGTCACGGGCGGCGACGACGATCGTCCAGCTTCCGTCGTCCTCGTAGACGACCTGGCCTCCGTTGATCGTCACCCGTTCGTAGTCGTAGTTGTAGGTGTGCAGGAACTGGTTCCACAGGCACAGGTTCCAGAAGGCGCACTCCGGAGAGCGGCCCTTGATGACGAGTGCCTCCTCAGGACCCAGGTCGAAGCTGCCCATGGCGTAGGCCGCGTCGGCGGCCGCCCAGCCATAGGTCGCCGTCGGAACCGGGTACGGCTGCGCCACGGCGTTCGGGTCGTTCAGCGCCAGGGGCACGAGCTGGGCCTGCTCGCGGATCCAGGTGAGGGCGGCCTGGAAGCGGCGGGCCAGGTCGGCGTCGTCCTCCCGCCACGTCGACGGCGGATCCAGCGACTCGATGTGCCACTCGACCCGCCGCCCACGCGTGGGATCGATCACGTAGTCACGCGTGATGGCGCACACGGCGTCGGGTTCCAGCTTCAACCACGCGCCCTCGCGCGGTTCGGGGGAGAGCACGAGCTCGAAGCTGCCGTCGGAGGCGACCCGGAGCGTGCGGTCGTTCACCGTCCCCACGATGCGGTTGGAGTACCGCCCGTCATTGGGTCCGCCGTAGACGGTGAGCGAGAAGTACACGGCATCGCCCTTGCGGCCGCGCACGACGTAGGTGCGGGCCGGGTCGATGGGCGCGTACTGGTAGAAGGCGTCGGCGTTGTCCCCGCCCCACTTGCGGTACGGACCGACGATGTCGACGAAGCGGGGGCGGCCGGCGTCGGCCCACACATAGGCGTCGAGGCCGATGGCGAGGATGCTGAAGATCCACTTGTAGCCCTCGAGAACGCCCTGCTCGTCGAGGGGCGTGTTGGGCCCGCCCGTGATGCGCTCCTCCAGGGCACACAGCTCGTCGATCACCTCGGCGAAGACCCGCCCCGTCTCCGTCCCCACGGCGCTCAGTTAACTGGGATCGATCCTCGACACGCCACCCGACAGCGACAGCACGTACACCTCGCCGGCCGCGTCCTCGCCGAACGACGCCAGGCTGGGTGCCGCGATCGCCAGGTCCCGCACCTGTCCGTTTGCCAGTCCGAAGACGTGGCCGACGCAGAAGTCGGCGAAGAGGTAGACGCCGTTCATGGCCGGGATGCGCCCACCTGTGTAGAGGTAGCCGCCGGTCACCGCGCAATTGCCGCCTGCGTGCGAGTACTCGTACACGGGCGGGACGGCGCCCGGCGCTGCCTCCGAGGGCTTGTACAGGTGGTTCCCCTCGTATCGCGACCACCCGAAGTTCATCCCCGCCGACGAGACACCGGGCGCGAAGTCGATCTCTTCCCAGCTGTCCTGACCGACGTCGCCGATCCAGACGTTGCCGGTCGCCCGGTCGAAGCTGAAGCGCCACGGGTTGCGGAACCCGAGCGCCCACTGCGAGTACTGACCGGTCGCCGGGTCGATGCGCAGGATCTTCCCGAGGGGGGTGTTCGGGTTCTGGGCGGTGTTGTCGGGGTCGCCCTCGCTCCCGCCGTCGCCGAGCCCGAGCCACAGCTGGCCGTCGGGGCCGAACACGATGTCGCCACCGTTGTGGTTGGCGTAGGGCTGGTCGACGAACAGAACCCGGCGGCGTGTGCCGCCGTTGGCGACGCCACCGTCCATGGCGTACTCCACGACGTTCGAGTCGCCGGCCGTGTCGGTGTAGCTGGCGTACAGGTGTTTGCCGTCGGGCGAGAACGCCAGCCCGAGCAGGCCCTGCTCGCCGCCGGTCGATACCTGGCCGCTCAGGTCGAGGACGGGAGTGGGGTCGACCTGTCCGTTGCGCACTGCGAGGACCTTGCCGGACTTGCTGGCCACGTACAGGGCGCGGTCGTTCACTCGCACGGCGAGCGCGTCGGCGCCGCTGATGCCGGCCACCGGCGTCAGATGGACGCGCTCGGCTCCCAGG
>CADDZP010000002.1 GCA_902812475.1 Actinomycetota bacterium
CCCACAGGCGGGCCAGCGGGCCGCCGCCGGTGTCGAGCGCCAGGTGGTCGCCCGTGCGCTGGTCGTACCAGCGCGGGCTCATCACCCAGCTGTACTTGTCGTCGAAGTTGCGCTTCTGGGGCAGGGGGATCGTGGTCTGGTTCCACGGGTGGCGCTTGTCGACCGGGTTGCCCAGCGGGTCGCGGGTGACGAACGTCTGCTCGTTCTCCCAGTCCTCGTAGAACGAGCTGCCCAGCAGGATGCGGATCCCGAGGTTGATGTCGACCAGGTTGGTGGTGACCAGCTCGCCGTCGACCACGATGCCCGGAGTGACAAACATCTTCTTGCCCCATTCGTTCATGCGCCGGTAGTCGTAGTCGCAGGCGTCGGGATCCTGGAACGAGCCCCAGCAGCCCAGCAGGATCCTCCTGTCGCCGACCTCCTCGTAGCCGGGCAGGGCCTCGTAGAAGAAGTCGAAGAGGTCGTCGTTCATGGGGACGGCCTTCTTGATGAAGTCGAGGCAGCGCAGCAGGCGCACCAGATAGTCGGTGAACACCTGGGGCGTGGCCACCGTCCCCGTGCCGCCCGGGTACACGGTGGACGGGTGGACGTGGCGGCCCTCCATCAGGCAGAACATCTCGCGTGTCAGACGGGACATCTGGAGCGCCTCGAGGTACATGGCGCCCTCGAAGGGGTTGAAGGCCCGCATGATGTCGCCGACCGTGCGGTAGCCGTGGATGTTCGCCCGCTTGGCCTCGGTGTCGTTGGCGGTCTCGAGTAGGCCGGGGTTCGTCTCGGCCACCATCTTCTCGCAGAAGTCGACGAACACCAGGTTGTCCTGGAAGATGGTGTGGTCGAACATGTACTCGGCCGCCTCGCCGAGGTTGATGATCCACTCGGCCAACGCCGGTGGCTTGATGCCATAGGCCATGTTCTGGGCGTAGACCGAGCACGTCGTGTGGTTGTCGCCGCAGATGCCGCAGATTCGGCTGGTGATGAACCCGGCGTCGCGCGGGTCCTTGCCCTTCATGAACACGCTGTAGCCGCGGAACAGCGACGACGTGCTGTGACACTCGGCGACGCGGCGCTGGTCGAAGTCGATCTTGGTGTAGATGCCGAGGTTGCCGATGATGCGCGTGATCGGGTCCCACGCCATCTCGACGAGCGTCGACTTCTCCTCCTGGGTCCTCTCACGGACGGCCACTCAGTGCTCCCTTCAGCTCTTCAGCTGCTGCTCGACGGAGTGAAGCGGGGGTCGTAGCCGGTCGTCAGCTCCGGCCGGTTGTGGCGCCACTTGGGCTCGTGGTTGGCGCCCTTGTTGGTGATGGCGCGCATGCGCCGGATGAACGGTCCGTACACACTCACGATCGCCGAGGACAGGCTGCCGCCGGGCGGCTCGTCCATGAACGGCATGAACTTGTCGGGGAAGCCGGGCATGGTGCAGCCGATGCAGATGCCGCCGACGTTGGGACAGCCGCCCAGGCCGTCCATCCAGCCCCGCTTGGTGACGTTGCAGTTGACGACCGGTCCCCAGCACCCGACCTTCACCAGGCACTTGGGCGAGTTGTAGTCCTTGGCGAAGTCGCCCTGCTCGTAGTAGGCGGCGCGGTCGCAGCCTTCGTGCACGGTCTTGCCGAACAGCCACGTGGGCCGGAGCATGTCGTCGAGCGGGATCGGCGGCGACAGCCCGGCGGCCATGTACAAGCACCACAGCAGCGTCTCCATGAAGTTGTCGGGCTGCACGGGGCAGCCGGGCACATTGACGATCGGGAGGCCGCCGGCGGAGCGGAAGTTGTACCCGAGATAGTCGGCGAGGCCCATGCAGCCAGTGGGGTTGCCGGCCATGGCGTGGATGCCGCCGTAGGTCGCGCACGTGCCGGCCGCGACCACGGCCCACGCCTTGGGCGCCAGCTCGTCGATCCAGCGGGTCAGCGGCTTGGGATCGCCGTTCTCGTCGTTGCCCATCGCGCTCCAGTAGCCCTCCCCGTTGATGTTCTCGTTGGGGATCGAGCCCTCGACGACGAAGATGAACGGCTCGAGCTCCCCGCGCGCCGCCGCCCAGAACGGTTCGAGGAAGGGGGCGCCCGTCTCGTAGGCCAGCACCTTGTTGTGGAGGTGGACCTTCGGCAGCCCGGGGATGGCGCCGAGGATGACGTCCTCGATGCTGGGGAGGGTCGCCGCCGTGATCGACACGCTGTCGCCGTCGCAGCTCATCCCCTCCGATGTCCAGAGAATGTGGATCTCGTCGAAGCCAGGGGACATAGGCGTCGTACTCATCGGCCTCCCTCCGCCGTCGTGTCTCTCCTACCCGTACCCCCAGCGGGGTGCACCTCGAATGTCGCTACTTCTTCATGTCGCTGACCGTGTCCCGGGCCTTGTCGAGGAGGGCGGCGACGGCGTCCGCAATGGCGTTCATCGGCGGCGTGTTCGGCGCGTGCGGGTGCGGGCGGGTCGGCGCCACCTCCTTGGCCTTGAGGAACAGATCCCCGAGGTCCCTCCGCTCCTGTTCGGAGAGCACTCGCTCGAGGCCGGGGAGCATCTCGCTCTCCTCCTCCTGGACGTGCTCTTCGACGAGCCCCTTGAGCTCTTCGACGTTGCGACGCACATCTGGCGCAGACCCATCGCTCGTGCCGTCGAGGGTGGTGAGCACCTCCTTCACCTTCTGGTGCTCCTCCAGGCTGTGGTCGACCACCTGGTCACCGTTGTCGAGGCGGTTGCGAGCGACCGGGTACAGCAGCAGCTCCTCCACGCCCGCGTGTAGCGAGAGCTCGCGGACGAGGACACCGACCGTGCCGGTGGCGTCGCCCTGCCCGTTCTCGTAGTCGGTGAACAGCGATTCGACGGCACGGTGGTCGGCCGTGATCTGGCTGATGACGTCTACTGGGTGCTCCGGCATGCGCGCGAACTACCCGGGCGTGGTCGGATCAACCACGTTTTTGTACTCGATGGACTCGAGCATGAGCTCGTCGCCGCCCGTGAGCTCGACGTCGGCTCCGCCGCATGCCGGACACAGGGGGACAGGCGCCGGGGATGCGCCCTGGCCTCCACAGCCGCGGCACCGGATCGTCACCGGCAGGAGCACGAGATCGGGGACGGCGTCCTCGGCGACCGTGCCTGCCGCCGCCATCTGGAACGACTGCGTGAAGGCGTCCGGCTCGACGGCGTGCAGGGCGCCGACGCGAACCCGCACCCGGCGCACGGGCCGATCGCCCGCCCGCCGCTGCACGGCGTCCACGATCGACTCGCACATCCCGAGCTCGTGCATGTCACTCCTCTCCAGTCACCAGATCTGTGACCACGCGGACCGCCTCGTCGACCGCCCCGGCAACGGCCGCCGACAGGCCCATGCCCTCGTCCAGCGTCGCCGGCTCGCACCCGACCACGAGCACGTCGCCGGGCGTGCCGCCCAGCTGGCGCACCATGCGCAGGACGCTGGCCGGGTCGAGCCCGTGGGCGTCGACCGGCCCCTCGTCGACGTCGTCGAGGTCGGGGCGGAAGACGGCGACCGTGCCCGGGGGCTCGCCGAGCGGCAAGGCGTCGATGAGGACGAGCCGGTCGTAGCCGTCGAGCAGTTGGTAGGCGAGGTGGACGCCGCTGATGCCGGCGTCGAGCACCTCGACCGACCCGGGAAGCGTGCTTCGGTCGATCCGCGAAGCGACTTCGCTGCCGAACCCGTCGTCGCCGAGGAAGATGTTGCCGATCCCGGCCACGAGGGTGCGACCGCCTCCGTTCTGCACGTGTGCAACTCTCCCCGGCCGTTCTCGGGCGAAACCCCGTTGTTTGACCGCTCCCAGGCGGGGGATGCTTCTCGGCGATGTGCCTCGGCATCCCGGGCGAGATCGTGGCGCTGTCGACCGATCACGCCGATCTGGCGACCGTCGATGTCAGCGGGGTGCGCCGGGCCGTCAACGTCGGCCTCCTCGACGGTGAGCACGTGGGCCCCGGCGACTGGGTGCTGATCCACGTGGGATTCGCCATGTCGAAGATCGACGAGGACGAGGCGCGGGCCGCCCTCGACTTCCTGGAAGGCATCGGCCAGGCCTACGACGACGAGATCAGGGCGCTCGTGGAATCGCAGATCGAGTGAGATGCCGATGAGGTTCGTCGACGAGTTCCGCGACGCCGACAAGGCGCGGGCGTTGGCAGCAGCGATCGCCTCGCTGTGCGAACCCGGCCGTCACTACAAGTTCATGGAGGTGTGCGGGGGCCACACCCACACCATCTACAAGCACGGCATCGACGACTACCTGCCGGAAAACGTGAGCTTGGTACATGGGCCGGGCTGTCCGGTGTGCGTGATACCGATGGGCCGCGTCGACGACGCCATTGCGATCGCCACCCAGCCCGACGTCATCATGACGACGTTCGGCGACATGATGCGGGTGCCGGGCGGCCAAGGGTCGTTCTTCGACGCCAAGGCGGCGGGGGCCGACATCCGCATGGTGTACTCGCCCCTCGACAGCCTGAAGATCGCCCGTCAGCACCCCGACAAGCGGGTGGTGTTCATGGCCATCGGCTTCGAGACGACAGCGCCTTCGACCGCGATGACGGTGCTGCGGGCGGCTGCCGAGGGCATCGAGAACTTCTCGATCTTCTGCAACCACGTCACGATCATCCCCGCCATCAAGGCCATCCTCGACTCGCCCGACCTGCGCCTCGACGGCTTCATCGGTCCCGGCCACGTCTCCACGGTCATCGGCTGCCGGCCCTACGACTTCATCGCTCGTCAGCACGACAAGCCGCTGGTGTGTGCCGGCTTCGAGCCCCTCGACATCCTCCAGTCGGTGCACATGATCCTGTGCCAGCTGGCCGAGGGCAGGGCGGAGGTCGAGAACCAGTACAGCCGCGTCGTCCCGTGGGACGGCAACGCCAAGGCGTTGCAGGTCATCGCCGAGGTCATGGAGCTGCGGCCGTACTTCGAGTGGCGAGGCCTCGGCTTCATCAGCCAGTCGGCCCTCAAGGTGCGCGATGCCTACGCCCCCTTCGACGCCGAGCGCATATTCGAGCTGCCGGGCGTCCGCGTCGCCGATCCCAAGGCTTGTCAATGCGGCGAGGTGCTCAAAGGCGTGATCAAGCCGTGGGAGTGCAAGGTGTTCGGCACGGCGTGCACGCCCGAGACGCCCATCGGGACGTGCATGGTGTCGTCCGAGGGCGCGTGCGCCGCCTACTACAACTTCGGTCGTTTCACCCGGGAGCGGGTGCGCACGGCCACCCGTCAGTGAGCACACGCGAGCAGGACGTCCTCGACCGAATCGAACGGGCACGCAAGCGGCCCGCCCGCCTGAAAGAAGAGCGCATCACGCTGGCCCACGGCGCCGGCGGCAAGGCCACGCACGCCTTGATCGAAGCCGTGTTCCTCGATGCCTTCCGCAACCCCCTGCTCGAGGCGCTGGAAGACCAGGCCACGTTCACCGTGGGCGACGCCCGCCTGGCGTTCACGACCGATTCCTTCGTCGTGTCGCCGCTCTTCTTCCCCGGTGGCGACATCGGTGAGCTGGCCGTCAACGGCACGGTGAACGATCTCGCCATGTCCGGCGCCCGCCCGCTGCACCTGTCGGCCGGGTTCATCCTCGAGGAGGGCTTCCCGGTCGCCGATCTCCAGCGCATCGTGGCGTCGATGGGCGCGGCGGCGGCGGCGGCCGGCGTTCACATCGTCACCGGCGACACCAAGGTCGTCGAACGGGGCAAGGCCGATGGCTGCTACATCAACACGGCAGGGGTCGGGGTCCTCGAACGTCCGGTAGAGCTCGGTGCCGCCCGGGCCCTTCCCGGCGACGCCCTGATCGTGTCCGGGCCCGTTGGCGACCACGGGGTCACGGTCATGCTCGCCAGGGGCGAGCTCGACATTACGTCCGATGTCGAGTCGGACACGGCGCCGCTGCACGAGCTGGCCGGCGTCCTGCTCGACGCCGTCCCCGGCGTCCGCCTCCTGCGCGACGCGACGCGCGGCGGGGTGGCGACGATCCTCAACGAGGTGGCGCAGGCGTCGGATGTCGCGGTCGTCGTCGACGAGGGCGCCGTGCCGGTCCGCCCGGCAGTGACCGGCGCCTGCGAGATCCTGGGGATCGACCCTCTGTACGTGGCGTGCGAAGGCCGCTTCGTCACGGTGGTCGACGGCGGCCAGGCCGATGCGGCCGTGGCTGCGCTGGAGTCGCACCCGCTCGGCGAGGGCGCGGCGGTCATCGGTCATGTGAAGGAGGACCCGCCCGGGCTCGTGCTGCTCAAGACTGCGTTCGGCGGCACTCGCATCGTCGACGTCCTCGTCGGCGACCCGCTCCCGCGCATCTGTTAGCGGCGATCACCCCGACTTGATTGACCCAGTGCAAAAGGGGGATTGTGACTGGCCGGTGCGGCGGGTGCGGACCAGCTCGACGGCAGCGGGTGCTGGGTGAGGCCGGCGCGTCCATTGGGTTTCGTTCTGGTCGCCGTCGCCGCAACCGCGATTGCGCTGGTGCTCGCTCCTCGGGCGCGGGCAGGTGTCGACCACCGCTCGGCCGCGCAGGTCGACGTCGGGCAGATCTATCTGGCTGACTGCGCCATCTGCCACGGCAGCGACGGCAAGGGCACCAACAGGGCGCCGTCTCTCGTTGGCGTGGGACGGGCGTCGCTCGACTACTACCTGACCACCGGCCGCATGCCGATCACGAACCCGGCCGTGGAGCTGGCCAACCCGCGAACGCCGATCAGCCGGCACAAGCCCTACTACTCGCCGCCGACGATCATAGCCCTGGAAGACCACATCCTGGCGCTGACAGGCGGCGGCGGCCTCGACATCCCGATCGTCGACCCCCACGCTGACCGGGCGCCGGGCGGCGACCTGTTCCGGTTGCAGTGTGCGGCCTGTCATGCGTGGGCGGCCGACGGCGGCGCCCTCCTCCACATCGAGGCGCCCTCGCTCCACGACGCCACGCCGACGCAGATCGCCGAGGCCGTGCGGGTCGGTCCGGGCCAGATGCCGGGCTTCGGCACCGCAGCCATCGACGACCATCAGCTGAGCCAGATCGTCAACTACGTCACCTACCTGCGGCATCCCCAAGACCGGGGCGGCGACCCGCTGTGGCATCTCGGGCCGTTCTCGGAAGGCGCCATCGCCTGGATCTGCGGACTGGCGCTGCTCATCGTCACTATCCGCTGGATCGGCGAGAAGACGTGAGCGAGCGGAGCGAGCGAACCATGAGCACGGCACCGCCTCGGTCAGAGGCGCCGCCGAAGGCGGCCCGATGACCGACCCTGAGCACGAGGGCAACCCGCCCCAGATCGAGCGGCCCTACCGACCGCCGAGCGGCGAGGCGTTCGCCGAGCGCACGGCTGCGCTGTCCTTTCTCCTCGCCGGTGCCGCCGGGCTCGGCCTCGGCGCCGTGTACTGGCGAGGCGGACAGCCCCAGCTCGAGGGCCTGCTGTTAGCGGTCGGGTTCGCGTCGCTGGCTTATGGGCTGGTCACGTGGGGCAACCGGCTCATGCCCACGGGGCCGTTCGTCGAGGAGCGGCACTCGTTCGGGGACTTCACGCAGGAGCAGCTGTTCGAGGAGGACCTCGAGCGAGCCGGCGCGATCACCCGGCGCCGGCTCCTGTTGCGCACCCTGATGTTGGCGGCCGGGGGACTGGGCGTGGCCGCCATCTTCCCCATCCGGTCGCTCGGGCCGAAGCCGGGCCGCTCGCTCATCGTCACCCCGTGGCGGCGGGGCCTGCGCCTCGTCACCGACGACGGCCGTCCCGTCCGCGCCGCCGACGTGCCGCTCGGTGGGTTGGTGACCGTGTTCCCCGAGGGCTACCCGGGGTCGGCCGACGGCCAAGCCGTGCTGGTACGGACGCAGCCGGGCGTGAACATCCCTCTGCCCGGCCGCGAGGACTGGGCACCGGACGGCTACATCGTGTACTCGAAGGTCTGCACGCACGCCGGATGTCCCGTCGGCCTCTACGAGGCGGCCAGCCACCAGCTGCTGTGCCCGTGCCACCAGTCGACGTTCGACGTGCTCCACGGAGCCAATCCCGTCTTCGGGCCCGCTGCCGCTCGACTCCCGCAGCTGCCGATCGAGATCAGCGCCGACGGCTTCCTCGTGGCCCGGGGTGACTTCTCGGCCCCGGTCGGCCCAGCCTTCTGGAGGCGGTCATGAGGGCGCCGGCGCGGCTGGCGTTCGTGGCGGCGGGGCTCGTCTTCCTCACCGCGTGCAGCACCCACGGCTCGCCGTACATGTTCGACCCCAAGGGACCCGAAGCGCACCGCATCACGAGCGTCTGGTGGCTGATGTTCACCCTGGCCGCCGTGGTCTACGTCGTCGTTGCCGGCTTCATCTTCGTGGCCGCCTTCCGTGGCCGTCGCAGCGAGACCGGCAAGCCCTCGCGCATCACCGACAACGGGTTCATCGTCGTCGGGGGCATCGCCGTGCCGTTCGTCATCCTGATGGTGCTGGCGTGGGCGACCGTCGACGCCACCAACCATGTGCGCCGGCCGGAGAAGAACCCGCTGAAGATCGAGGTGGTGGGCAAGCGGTGGTGGTGGTCGGTGGAGTACCCCGACCAACACTTCACCACCGCCAACGAGGTCCACGTCCCCGTCGGGCGCCCCATCGAGCTCGGCCTCGACGCGGCCGACGTGATCCACAGCTTCTGGGTCCCCCAGATCGGCGGCAAGGTCGACCTGATCCCCGGACAGCACAACGTCTGGCGTTTCAAGGTCGACGAGCCGGGCACCTATCGGGGGCAATGCGCCGAGTACTGCGGAGTGCAGCACGCCCACATGGCTTTCCTCGTGGTTGCCGAGTCGCCGGCGGCCTTCGACACGTGGGCGTTGCGGCGCGAGAACCCGCCGTCCGGCCCGACCGGCCAGCTGGAGGCCACGGGACAGATGGTGTTCATGCGGTCGCCGTGCGCCGGCTGCCACACGATCCGGGGAACAGCGGCGACGGGGACGATCGGCCCCGACCTCACCGACGTCGGCAGCCGGAAGATGCTCGGCGCGGCGACGGTGCCCAACGACGAGGGCCACCTGGCCGGCTGGATCCTCGACGCCCAGACGATCAAGCCCGGCGCCCTCATGCCGCCGATCTCGATCGAACCACGCGATCTGCAGGCCCTGCTCGCCTACCTGAGGAGTCTGAAGTAGCCGATGGCCATCGCTGACATCGCGCCCCTCGGGGTCGACGAACACGAGCTGGAAGAGATCTGGTCGGACGCACCGGGCATCCCCGGGTTCTTCTCGACCGTGGATCACAAGCGCATCGGGATGCGCTACATCTACACGGCCTTCTTCTTCTTCTTCGTGAGCGGGCTCATGGCGCTCGTCATGCGGTCGCAGCTCTCGGCACCGGACAACCACGTCGTCAGCCCGTACACGTTCAACCAGATGTTCACCATGCACGGGACGACGATGATCTTCCTTTTCAACACGCCCGTGCTCGCCGGGTTCGCCAACTACCTGCTCCCGATCGAGCTCGGCACGCGCGACATGGCGTTCCCCCGTCTGAACGCCTTCAGCTACTGGATCTTCGTCCTCTCGGGAATCTTCCTGTACGCCAGCTTCGTCGTCGGCAAGATGCCCGACGGCGGCTGGTTCGGGTACACGCCCTACACGAGCAAGGTCTACAACCCCGGCATCAACCTGGACTTCTGGGGCTTGGGGATCGTGTTCGTCGGCATCTCCACGACCGTGGGCGCCGTCAACTTCATCGTGACGTCGTTCAAGCTGCGGGCGCCGGGCATGACGATCAACCGCATCCCGATCTTCGTGTGGGCGGTCCTGTCGATGGCGTTCATGATCCTGTTCGCCGTCCCCGCCGTCACGCTCGCCACCGCCCTCCTCGAGCTCGACCGCCTGTTCGGGACGGCGTTCTTCGTGCCTCACCTCGGCGGGAGCACGCTGCTCTACCAGCACCTGTTCTGGTTCTGGGGCCACCCGGAGGTCTACATCCTGTTCGTACCGGCGACGGGCATGGTCTCGATGATCATCACCGTCTTCTCGCGTCGGCCCCTCGCCGGCTACATCTGGGTGGCCACCGCCCTCATCGCCATCGCCTTCATCAGCTTCGGCGTGTGGGTGCATCACATGTTCGCGACAGGCATGCCCATCCAGGCCATGTCGTTCTTCTCGGCCGTCAGCCTCATCATCGCCATACCGAGCGGGGTGCAGTTCTTCGCGTGGATAGCCACCATGTGGCGAGGAAAAGTGGAATTCACGACGCCCATGCTCTTCGCCATGGGATTCCTGTTGATCTTCCTGCTCGGGGGGATCACGGGCGTGATGGTCGCCGTGCTCCCGTTCGACTGGCAGGTGACCGACAGCTACTTCGTCGTCGCCCACTTCCACTATGTCCTCAACGGCGCCGTCGTGTTCCCGATCTTCGGGGCCATCTACTTCTGGTACCCGAAGATGGTCGGCCGCAAGTTGAGCGAGCGCTGGGGCCACATCAGCTTCTGGATGATGTTCATCGGCTTCAACGTGGCCTTCTTCCCGATGCACATCCTCGGTTTCCTGGGGATGCCACGGCGGGTGTACACGTATCCGTCGGGGCTTGGCTGGGACCACCTCAATCTCATCTCGGCGATCGGCGCCGTGATCTTCGCCGTCGGTACTGGCATCACGCTCGTGAACTGGGTGCACGGCCGATGGTGGGGCCCCAAGGCGGAGGACAACCCCTGGGACGCCGACTCCCTCGAGTGGTCGACGACGTCACCGCCGCCCGAGTACAACTTCGCCGCCATTCCTGTTGTGGCCAGCCGCCACCCGCTGTGGGAGCAGCACCCACTCCCGCACGCCGAAGCGTTGGTGGACGAGGAGGGCCCCAAGAGCTTGAGCGCCGAAGGAGCGCTCCACCACCAGAACACGGAGACGACCGGGCTCGACGCCCGGCCCGAGCGAGCGCTCGAACTGCCGCATCCAACCTACCTGCCGTTCGTCCTGGCTCTGGGGCTTGCTGTGTTCTTCGTCGGCCTGCTCGTGAAGGCAACGATCGTCGGCGCCTTCGGTGTCGGCATGGCCCTGGTCGGCTTGACGTGGTGGGCATGGCGCACGGACGTGGACCTGTCATGAGCGAGCGTTGGCGAGCGAAGCTCGACAGCGGCCGCTCGCGACTGAGCGCCGCCGAAGGCGGCACGATGAGTGGCGGTAGCCGATGACTGCACCGTCTGCCGCCTATCCGCTTCCCCGCGCCGCGGCCAAGCCCGTCTCCGAGGGGCGGTCCGTTGCCTGGTGGGGGATCGTCGTCGTGATCATGACCGAGGCCACGATCTTCGCCGCCCTCATTGCCAGCTACTTCTTTCTGCGGGCATCGGCCAAGGAGTGGCCCCTCGGCGGGATCGAGAAGCCCGAGCTGAAGCTGACGGTGATCTTCAGCGTGATCCTCTGGGGCAGCTCGATCCCCATGTTCATCGGCGAGCACGCCATCAAGAAAGGCAGGGTGGGCGTGCTGCGCGTTTCTCTGCTGTTGAGCTTCATCATGGGCGCCGCCTTCCTCTTGTACAGCGCCTACGATTTCCACGAGCTGCATTTCGGCTGGCGGGACAACGCCTACGGGTCGATCTACTACACGACGGTCGGGCTGCACGCCCTCCACGTGCTCATCGGCTTGCTCATGAGTGCCGTCGTCCAGATCAAGGCCTGGATGGGGAAGTTCTCGGCCGAACGTCACACGACCGTCGAGGTCTACGCCATGTACTGGCACTTCGTCGACGCCGTGTGGCTCTTCGTGATGCCCACCTTCATCCTCTCCCCCCACTTCAAATGAGCGATCAGCGCGCCGAAGAACGAGATCCGGCCGTCCCCGAGGGCGGGTTCAAGCTCTGGTACGCCGTTTTGGGCAGCATCGCCGCCTGGCTCATCCACCTGACGTTCGCGTCGAGCATCGTGCAGTACACGTGCAACGTCCCGGGCACGCTGTGGTACCAGTACCTGGCCACGGGCTTGACGGCGGCGGCCACGATCCTCGCCATGGTGTGGTCGCTCGAGCTGGTGCGGGCGGGTGGAGACCAGGACGAGGCGGCCGGCAGCAAGCGGGGCCGCACGGTCTTCCTCGGCTACCTGGGTCTTCTGTTCGGCGCCATCGACCTTGCCCTCATCCTCGCCGAGGGCTCCTACGTGTTCTTCGTGCACCGCGTATGCCAGGGGTAGATGCGCTCGCCGTCACCGGCGCCGTCGGCATCGCCTACGCGGCCGGCCTGCAGCACCTGTGGTCGCTCGCCGGGCGCGGGCGCATCGTCCGCCTGTACCAGCCGTGGCTGTTCGGTGCCGGCCTGGCGACCGTCGTCGCCGCCCTCGTCGGCCCGCTCGACACGGCGGCGGACTCCAGCTTCACCGCCCACATGACCCAGCACGTGCTGCTCATGGTCGTCGCCTCGCCGCTTCTCGCCTTGGGTGCGCCGCTTCCCACGCTCATCCATGCGTTCCCCGACCGTCCTCGCCGCCGCCTGCTGCGCGTGTGGCGGTGGGCCGTGCGCAGCCACCAGGGCGGCGCCTGGTGGGCGTGGATGGCGACCGCCGTCGTCCTCCAGAGCGTCGCCCTGTGGGGCTGGCACGAACCTGGCGCCTTCCAAGCTGCCGTCCGCAACAACGCCTTGCACGGCATCGAGCACACGACCCTGCTGGTCACGTCCGTCTTCTTCTGGTGGACGCTCGTGACCGGCCGCCGCTCGCGCATCCTGGCCGGCATCCTCGCCCTGTTCTTCGCCAGCCTCCCGGGGACCGCCCTCGGCGCGGCCATGACCTTGTCGGGCCACGCCTGGTACCCGCTCTACGGGCGAGGCCTCGGCGGCCAGCAGATGGGCGGGGTGATCATGTGGGCCCTGGGCGGCGCCATCTACGTCGTGGCCGCCGCCGCACTGTTCTTCGCGTGGCTGGCGGGCATCGAGCGGGCGACGCCCGGTGTGATCGGCGTCGGCGAGCGCTTCGCATGAGAGGGGCAACGATGCGCGCTGTCCGGGTGATGGTCGGCCTGGTTGTGGCAATGGTCGTCCTGGGCGCGGCGTGCCACAGCACGGCCAGAACGGGTACGCCGCGCGTGGTCGTCGGCGCCAGCCCCGACGTCGGCAAGGACCGCATCGTGCACTACGGGTGTGGAGCCTGCCACGAGATCCCGGGCGTCAAGGGAGCCGAAGGTCTGGTCGGGCCGCCGCTGACGAAGTTCGGCAAGCGGGGGACGATCGCCGGCGAGCTGTCCAACACGCCCGACAACCTCGTCCGGTGGATCCGCGATCCCCACGGCGTCGAACCCGGGACCGACATGCCGAACCTCGGTGTGACCAACGACGAGGCCCGCAACATCGCCGCCTACCTGGAGAACCTGCAGTAGTGGTGACGAGGGAGGTGACGCAGCATCCGTTCGGACGCCTCGGTCGCTGGTTCGACGAGCGACTGGGTGGCGCCCACTTCGCGCGCACCGCCCTCAACAAGATCTTCCCGGACCACTGGTCGTTCATGCTCGGCGAGATCGCCATGTACTGCCTGGCGGTCCTCATCCTCACCGGGATCTACCTCACGTTCTTCTTCAACCCCAGTGCCCACGAGGTCGTGTACCACGGCCGCTACGCCCCCCTACGGGGGCTGCACATGTCCGAGGCGTACCGGTCCACGATCCGGCTCAGCTTCGACGTGCGGGCCGGCCTCGTCTTCCGACAGATCCACCACTGGGCCGCCCTGATCTTCATCGCCGCCATCGTCACCCATCTGTGCCGCGTCTTCTTCACCGGTGCCTTCCGCCGGCCGCGCGAGATCAACTGGATCGTCGGCGTGACGTTGCTCCTGCTGTCGATCGCCAACGGGTTCACCGGGTACTCGTTGCCCGACGACCTGCTCTCGGGGACGGGCCTGCGCATCGCCTACTCGATCGTTCTGTCGATACCGGTCGTCGGGACGTGGCTGGCGTTCCTCTTCTTCGGCGGCGAGTTCCCGGCCGACGCCTTGCAACCGAGGCTGTTCATCCTCCACGTCATGCTCGTGCCGGCCCTCATCATCGGCCTGTTGGGCATCCACCTGTCGATCCTGTGGCGCCAGAAGCACTCCCAGTTCCGGGGCAAGGGCCGCACCGAGCGCAACGTGGTCGGTTCGCACCTCTGGCCGACATACACGGCTCGATCGCTCGGGCTGTTCGCAGCGGTCTTCGCCGTGCTGTGCGGGCTCGGCGGCTTCGCCCAGATCAACCCCGTCTGGCTGTACGGGCCCTTCAAGGCGCCGGCGGTCAGCACGGCCGCGCAGCCCGACTGGTACGTCGGCTGGCTCGAAGGATCGCTTCGGATGTTCCCGCCGTGGCGGATCCATCTGTTCGGCTACACGGTCTCGGAGGTCTTCTGGCCGGCCGTCTTCTTACCGCTCGTGACCTTCGGCATGCTGTACCTGTGGCCGTTCATCGAGAAGCGGTTCACGCTCGACGACGTCGAGCACAATCTCTTGGACAGCCCCCGCGACCGCCCTGTCCGCACCGCCATCGGCGTCGGTGTCCTGACCTTCTACATCATCCTCGTGGTCGCCGGCGCCCAGGACATCATCGCCGACAAGCTGAAGGTGTCGATCCCGTCGGTCACCATCGCCCTGCGGGCGATGGTCATCGGCGTGCCAATCGTCGTCGCCCTGTTCGCCTGGAAGATCGCCCACGACCTGTCGGAGAAGAGCGCCCGCCATGCGGCCGAGGACGAGGAGCCGACGCCGCCCCGGTGGCCACCGATGCTCCCTGCGCCCGCGCCCGCCGTTGCTGGTGACGGCCCGGTCACCGAGCGGTCGGGTGTGAGACGGGTCGGCGCCGCTGTTGGCGGCGCCGTGCTGGCCGCCGCCGGGTTCCTCGCTGGCCGCCGCCGGCCCAAGACGATCCGATTCAAGGAGACACGACGCCGATGAGGCCGATGAGAAGGCAACGGCTGCAATCTTCGCCGTGCTCTCGCGGCTGTAGCAGCGCGCCGGCTACATCGTCTCCTTCCAGCCCTTGCGCAGCAGCCAGGCGTTGACAGGGAGAGCGGTGAAGAACCCGACGATCATCGACAGCTGCATCAGGAACCAGTACGCCGCCGTGTCCTTGGCGAGCGGCGGCGAGAAGATGCCGATGTTGTAGGCGGCCATGCCGGCGAACAGACCGATCTGGAAGGCGAGGATCGAGAGGGTGTCGGCCCGAATGGCGGCCACGACGCCACGGCCAAAGGACAGCTCGCGCACGGGTGCGATCGTGAAGTACTGGAACACGATGCCCAGCGTCCAGGCGAAGGCGAAGTCGAGGACTAAGTCGGGGTAGATCTCCCGCCCGACGAGGACGAGACCGCGGAGAACACCAGCCACTCGGCGCCGATGTCGCCGAGTGTGCAGCCTGCCCCGCAGTGCATCACCGCCTTGCTGAGCTCGGCCCAGCGCTCGTCCTGGCGGCTCGAGCGGTAGAACCACAGTGCCAGCGGGCCGAAGTACAGCGCCGTGCTCGGATACACGACGTTCATCACGGCCATCTTCTGGCGGTGCCCGAGCACGACGATGTCGACCACGATCGCGAGCGCAGACGCGAACGACACCGCAAGCGATGTCCACCCCAGCGCCGTCAGCCAGGCCGGCGGAACGGAATGAGCCATGGCGGGTGTGCCTACCTACGCTGTGCCTCGGAGGATTCGCCTTTGACGCCGCTGGACAAGGGATCCGAGTCGGCGTCCGGAAGGATACGCACGTCGACGGCGTACTCGGGCCTGCGTACCTCGAAGTGCGCGAGGCGAGCGAACACCTGGCGGTCGCCCTCGGTCAGCGGGCGCTGGGTCATCGACCGCGGCCACAGGTGGTCCCGGCGCACGACGTTGATCTCCACGGCGAGGAGCGTGAGCTGGGCCGCGAGGAACATCCACGACAGCAGCACGATCACGAGGGCAAAGAACCCGTACGTGTCGCTCGCGCCCCGCCTCGGCCGCCTGGCCGAGGCCGGGCGTGCCCCACACGGAACCCACGACGCCGACGGCCAAGGCGACACCGCTGCCTCGAAGGGGGTGCAACCCGTGGTGGAGGCGGAGTTGCGTGCCGATGATCGGGAACTGGGCGAGGGCAGACCCGACGACGCGGCGCTCGAAGGCGGGATGGCTGGAGAGGACGAACCCGAGCACGGTCGTGAGCAGGAGGAGGAGGGGGAACAGGGCGAACAGGCCGCGATAGGCGATGCGGGCTGCGAACGCGCCGGCCTGGTCGTTGCCGAACTTCTGGAAGACGGCGAACGGGAAGACCCTGCACGCCGTGCGACTGTTGGAAGCGGTCGAGGCGGCGAGCCGCTCGCTCCAACCGCGTCATGGCACCGCACGCCTCCTTTCACTCCGACTCGGCGGCGGCCAACACGTCGGGCCCGTAGCTTCTGCGGGCGAGGAGGATGACGGCCCCGCTGCCGACCAGCGCCGGCAGCATGATCAGGAAGGTGAGCTGCAGGCCGGCGCGCCCTCCGCCGGCGAGGTTGTCGGCGAGGAAGCCGAACAGGATCGGTGCGACCGCTTCGGAAGCGACGCGCAGCGCCGTGCGCACGCCCTCGGCTCGCCCCCACAGGCCGGGCGGCATGATGTCGAGGCGGGCGGCGTCGAGCGGCGGTGTCGGGAGCGTGAGGGCGGCACCGGCGAGGATGTAGAGCGGCAGGGCGACGGCGACCGAGCGCGTGAAGAGGGCGGGCAGAATCATGAGAGGGGCGAGGAAGTAGCCGACGGCGCCGACGTTGATGCGGGCGTTGACGTGCCCCTGGCGCAGACGGCGGTCGCCTATCCAGCCGCCCACGACCAGTCCGGTCAAGGCGCCGACGCCGACGGCGGGCACGAGGAGCGACGCCGTCGAAGGCGACATCCCGTACTGCTCGACGACGAAGACCACGGCGAAGGTCTTGAGACCGGCGAAGAAGAAGTTGCCGATCGACACGGCGACAATGGCGATGACGTTGGTGCGCACGCGGAAGACGTGGCGCACGGCCTGCCACAGCGAGAGCTTCCTGGGTTCCTTGTCGAGGACAACGTCTTCACCGGGCTCGACGCCGGCGTCCGCGAGGACTTCGGCGATGGGACGCTTCTCCTTCGCCCCCTTGCGCTTGCCGCGGCGGCCTTCGCCGCCTCGCTCGCCCCGCGGCGGTTCGGGGATCCGCCAGGCGGCGTAGGCAAGGGCCAGACCGACAAAGGCGAGGAGGTGGAAGACCCAGCGCCACGACAGCACGGCGATCACCGCGCCCGTGACAAGGAAACCCAGGCCCGTGCCCACGAGCTCGCCGCTCTCGATGTAGCTCATGATCTGGCCTCGGCGCCGGGGGGGATACAAGTCGCCGGTGAGCGACGCGATTGTGGGCCCGCCCGTCGCCGTGACGACGCCGAGGCCCAGTCGGGCGGCGAAGAGCATGACGAAGCTGACCGCCAACCCTGACACCCCCATGGCGAAGCTCCAGGCGACGATGCTGCCGGCCAGCAGCAGATTTCGCCGCACGCGG
This sequence comes from Actinomycetota bacterium, assembly GCA_902812475.1. Lineage (GTDB taxonomy): Bacteria > Actinomycetota > Acidimicrobiia > Acidimicrobiales > AC-14 > CADDZP01. Next base: position 17,370 of record CADDZP010000002.1, read on the forward strand.
TCGGTCAGCACGCCCACGGGCACCGTGGCCAGGCCGCCCACGATGCTGAAGGCACCGGCGAGCAGGCCGATGTCGCCGTTGCCGATGTGGAAGGCGTGCTCGAGGCTCGGTGCCATGGCCCCCACCGATGCCCGGTCCGCCTGGTCGAGGGCCAAGACGCCGGCCAGGACGAGGACCGTGCGCCGGTGCTGGAGATCCGCCCATCCCTCGGTCGCCTTGGCCACAACGCCGCGGACCCGACCGGTGACGCGCTGGACCGCAGGCGCGATCGCCGTCATGGGTGCGGGCCTGCCATGGACGTTCCATACCCGCCTCCGGTCCACAACTGACGGGTTGGCTCGCGGGAAACGGGGAAGGACTCCCAGGTGCAGGGCCATGCACCTTCGGCCTGCGCGCTGCAAGAGCAGTGCGTGCTCGTCGGCGACGAGGTCGTGTTCTTCCGCCGCGCCCGCACGCCATCCCGCTCAGACTCGTCCGTCCTGCTGGTGCACGGCGCGGGCGTGTCGGGCGAAAGCGTGGCGCCGACCGCCACCGCGCTGGCCGACACGTTCGACGTGGTCGTCCCCGACCTGCCCGGCTTCGGCAAGAGCAGCTCAACCGCCGAGTTGCTCGACACCGGAGCGCTGGCCGACGCCCTCGCCGCCTGGATGGACGTCATCTCGCTTCCTGCGGCGACGGTGCTCGGCAGCTCCTATGGATGCCAGGTCGCTGTCGAGCTTGCGATACGACACCCCGGGCGCGTCCGCGCCCTGGTCCTGGTGGCTCCGACCGTTGACCCGGCGGCTCAGTCGATGATTCCGCAGCTGTGGCGCTGGGCCAAGAACTTCGTACGGGAGCGTGACGTCCAGAGCGGCACGACCTGGATCGAGTGGCGGCGGGCCGGTCTGGGGCGTGTGGCCGCGACCGGGCGCGAGTGCGTCCGCCATCGCATGGACAGGCGCCTGCCGCTCGTCGGCACCCCCACGCTGCTCGTGCGCGGCAGCGACGACGTGATCGTGCCCCAGCGCTGGCTCGACGACGCCGCTGCGCTCGTGCCGACGTCGCGAACCGCCGTCGTGACGGGCGCCGCCCACAGCGCGGTCGCAACCCATCCGGACGATGTTGCCCGCTTGGTCGAGAAGTTCCTGGCCGAGGTCTGAGCCGTGGTCTATCTGTTCGCCATCGGCGCCGCCTTCGCCAATGCCGTCGGATCGGTGATGCAGAGAAAGGCGGCCATGGACGAGCCGTCGAAGCAGGAGCTCAGTCCGCGGCTCATCCTCGACCTGCTCCACCGCCCCGCCTATCTGGCGGGGGTCGGTGGCATGGTCGGCGGGTTCGTGCTCCAGCTGGCGGCGTTGGCTCGGGCCGGCCTCGCCACTGTGCAACCGGTGCTGGTCCTCGACCTGCTCTTCGTCCTGGCCATACTCGCCGTGTGGTGGAAGCGCCCCCTGGGAAAGCGCGAGTGGACTGCAGCGCTCGCCGTCGCGGTCGGCCTGTCCGTCTTCCTCCTCGTCGCCCACCCCCAGCCCGCACACCGCGACCCGCACCTGCTTCGCTGGGCGGCCACCGGCGCCGTCCTCGTGCTGTTCGGTGGACCGGCCGTCGCCGCCGCGGAGAGGGGTTCGCCGTCGCGACGGGCCCTGTGGTTCGGTCTCTTGAGCGCTGGGTGCTTCGCCCTGGCGGCGGCCCTCGCACGCCAGACGATGACCATGCTGCACCACGGTCTTGCCCATCTCGTGACCACGTGGACTCCGTACGCTTTGGTCGCGACGGGCGGTGCGGGTGTGTTCCTGGCGGCCAACGCCTTCGAGAGCGGGCCGCTCGCCGTCTCCCAGGCGGCCCTCGAGGTCGCCGACCCGCTCGCCTCGGTCGTCCTCGGCGTTGCGCTCTTCGGTGAGCACCTGAACCTCTCGTTCCCCGCCATTGCAGGCGAGGTCGGTGCGTTCACCGTCATGACTGTCGGCGTCATCGTGCTCGCCCGTTCACCGCTCATCGCCCAGACACACGGCGCCGAGGCTGCACACAGCAAGTCGGAAAATGGGAGAGCAGCGGGCAGTCGCCGTGGCTGAGGAACCGGGATACCTGGCCCAGTTCGACTCGGCGTCCGCCATGGTGCGCGCCCTTGTGGCATCGCTCGAGCGCCGGCCGTTCCGCAATCTCGACGCTGATCGGGTGAACGGCCCGGTCATGCGCCTGGTGACGCAGCTTCCGAAGGCGCTGTCAGAACGCATCTACCGCTGGGGGGGATGGCTCGAAGGTGTCGACGCCTCCAAGGTTGCCGACGTCTCGGAATTGGAGATCTCGCGCTGGCTGGCGGCGGCGTATCCACGCCGGCGATATCCGGCCATCGCCGTCGGGTCGTCGAACGGCGCCGCCGTAATGCTCTGCGCCGCTCTCGGCATTCCCTGGCTCCCGCAAACCGTGCTGATGCAGCTTCGTCGATCCGCTGACGCCGACGACCTTCGCGAGGACATGGAGTGGGGCGCCAAGGTGGCGCCGGCGCTGCTCGACCGGAACCCAAATCTCGAGCTCCACCACATGGCCGACCCCAACCAGGACCGGCTCATGCTTCCCCGCACCGCCTACTTCCGGCTCAAGCGCCGTCGGCTCGGCGAGCCCGAACGCGGCTTCATCGCCGACGTGCTCGAGCCCGGCGGCACCATCTTCGTCGTCGACTGCCACAAGCGGTGGCCGCTGGTGAAGGTGGCAGAGCGCCACTGGTACCAGGTCGGCGGTTGGGGCGGCATCCCTCCCCAGGAGTATCTGGATGGAAGCGAACGGGTGAAGCGGTTCATCGCCGCCCATGGCGGGCACGGCGCCAACTGGTCGGTGGACGCGCCCACCGAAGAGGGACCCGAGGCGGAGTGGGGGTTCGCTGAACCGCTGCTCGACGACGTCGAAAGACTGGCGGGAGAAGGCGGCTACCGCGTGCGTCGCATCCGCTTTCCGGACGCCGAAGATCTCAGCCCGGTCGTCGCCGACGTGTATCGCTGGTGGTACGAGCGCCTCGGCTACCCGACCGACCGACTCTTCGCCCCGTGCTTCTTCCTCCTCGAGCCGCACTGGACGATGCGTACGGCGTCCGTTCCGTTCTGGACGTCGTTCGCAGTGGAGCAGGCGGCCGCCGCCCTGGAGCACCATCTCGACACCAGGCCGGCATTCGCCGAGGCCTACGCCACTCTGTTCTGCCACGGTGTGGAGTCGATCGGAATCGCGTCAGTCGAGCGGTGGCGCGCCGTGCTGGCCAAGGCGAAGCGCCGGTCCGACCTCGTCGGTGTCGATGCCGAGCGCTTTCCCCGCGACTTCAGCGTCTTCGTGCGTTACCACGACGCCCTGCGTGGGCTTCCCGGCCACCACCCGCTGCCCGGACCGCTCACGCTCGAAGAGTTCGACCGGGCGCTGGACGCCGTCGGCACCGGCGACGTCAGCGTGACCTGATTCAGGCAGAGTTGAGCCGCTCCGCCGCCACCCGTGCATGCTGGAGTAGAGATGACGCCCATGCGCATCGACGGTTACGCCCCCTTGCGCTCCTACGGCGCCATCGGCGACGGCCACTGCTTCGCCCTCGTCGCCGACGATGGCAGCGTCGATTGGATGGCGGTGCCGTCGCTGGACGCACCGGCATCGCTGGCGGCCCTTGTCGACGCGCGAGCCGGAGGCCGTTTCTCGCTCGCCCCCGCCCAACCGTCGGAGACGACCCAGGAGTACCTCCGGGACACCAACGTGTTGGTCACGACGTTTCGCACCGCCGACGGCAGTGTCCGGCTGACCGACGCCTTCACGAGTACCGACACTCGCCCCGGCCGGCCCGCCGAGCTCGTACGGCGCGTCGACGGCCTCAGCGGCCGCGTCCCCATGGCCTGGAAGCTCGCGCCTCGCTTCGATCACGGTCAGCGTCCACCGCAGATCACGCGGCTGGGCGGTGTACCGGTGGCTCGTACCCGGGAATTGACGCTCGCCGTGCACGCCTTCGGTGTCGGTGACGTCGAGCTGTCGGCCGGTGCGATCGGCGGCGCGTTCGACATCGCCGAAGGCGCGACGGCCCTGGTCGCCGTGCACGCCGACGACGGCCGGCTCATCCGGGTGCCGTCCCGCGACCACGTCATTTCCGATCTCGACGACACCGTGGCGTACTGGCGGCGTTGGTGCTCGTCGATCAACTACGACGGCCCGTGGCACGACGCAGTGGTGCGCAGCGCCCTCGCCCTCAAGCTGCTGATCGACGCCACGACGGGCGCAGTTGCCGCGGCCGGTACGACGTCGCTGCCAGAGGTGATCGGCGGTGACCGCAACTGGGACTACCGCTACGCCTGGCTGCGCGACAGCTCGTTCGCCATCGACGCCCTCCTCGCCCTCGACCTCGACGACGAGGCCCACAACTGCCTCGACTGGATCATCGACGTCATGCAACGCCTCGGGCCGCGCATGCAGGTCGTGCTGTCCCTCGACGCCACGCTGCCCGAGCGCGAGGTCGAGCTCTCGGATCTCGAGGGGTATCGCAACTCGCGGCCGGTGCGGGTCGGCAACCGGGCGGGCGGCCAGCGCCAGCTCGGGATCTATGGCGACGTCGGCGACTCCATCTGTCGTTACGTCGCCGACGGCAACGTCGTCGGTGTCGAGGGCTCGATGGCACTGGCGCGCGTTGCCGACTTCGTGTGCGACGTGTGGCGCCTCGACGACGCCGGAATCTGGGAGCTCGAAGAGGATCGGCCGTACACGATCTCGAAGATCGGCTGCTGGGTCGCCCTCGATCGCGCCGTGCGTCTGGCCGGAAAGAGGTTGGTGGACGACACCTCGGTCGCTCGCTGGCGGGGTGAGCGCGACGCGATTCGGCGCTACATCGACGAGCAGTGCTGGTCGACCGAGCGCGGCTCGTACACGTTCTACGCCGGCAGCGACGAGGTCGACGCCGCCTGTCTACTCGTGGCTCGCACCGGCTTTGCCGACGGTGATCGCCTGGCCGGCACGGTCGAGGCCATCCGCCAGGAGCTCGGTGAAGGCCCCTTCCTCTACCGCTACAGCGGCATGCGGGACAAGGAGGGCGCGTTCGTGACCTGCTCGTTCTGGCTGGTCGAGGCCTTGGTCCATCTCGGAAGGCACGACGAGGCGGCCGCGCTGATGGACGACCTCGTCGCCAAGGCCAGCCCGACGGGGTTGTACTCCGAAGAGATCGACCCCTCGACCGGCGACCTCCTCGGCAACATGCCGCAGGCCCTCAGCCACCTGGCCCTGGTGAACGCAGCCACGACGCTGGCGTGACGGGCCGCTGGGCTCAGCGCCCGTCGGCGGCGGCGAGCAGCCGGTCGAGGGTCCGTCTGAGCGTGCGCGACACGTTCATCTGACTGGTGCCGAGCCGGGACGCGATCTCCGCCTGGCTCAGCCGGTCGTTGAAGCGCATGTCGAGGATGCGACGGGCCTGGTCGTCGAGCTTGGGCAGCAGCGCTTCGAGCAGGAGACGACCCTCGAGCCGGGCGAAGCCGTCGTCGGGAGCCCCGACGATGTCGCCCACGTCCGTGTCACCCGTGGCGCTGGGTCGGTCGAGCGAGGGCGTGCGACGCCAGAACCCTGCCTCGCCCGCCTCGAGCACGGACTCTTCGTCCACTCCCAACCGCTCGGCCACCTCGGCGACGGTTGGGTTCCGGCGCAGCTCTTGGGTGAGGTCGTCGGCGGCGGACTCGGCCGCCAGATACAGGTCGTGTATGGCGCGCGGCGGCCGCACGCTCCAGCTGTAGTCACGCAGGTGACGCTTCAGCTCGCCGGTGATCACGCGGGTGGCGTAGGTCGAGAACTGGTACCCGAGGTCCGGATCGAACCGGTCGACAGCCTTCATGAGCGCCAGGTACGCAACCTGGACCATGTCGTCGACGGAGTCCGCGCCGCGGCTGCCGATGCGCCGGGCCAGGGCCTGGGCCAGGCCCGAGTGCGCCTCGATGAGCGCCCGCCTGGTCTCCGGATCGCCGGTGGCGGCGTAGTGGCGGTGGAGGGCGAGGAGGTCGCCTTTGGTGGTGCCCGCAGACGGCACTGCGGTACGGGAGGCCACAGCCACGGCGTCGTCCTTTCACGATTCTGACAGCCGGGTGCTCGACCTCAGGATCTTCTCTTCCCAAAAATGCGCTCGGCGAAAAGCCGTGCGCATGTCGGTTCGAGGACTTGCGCGCCGACCCGCTGGGGGGGGGTATCCTGGATGCGGGACGCCTCACGCCGGTCGAGTCAAGGCCGCAGGCAAAGACGGTCATCGTCCGGGGGAGACTGGGTGTTCGAGTCAGCGAATGCTGTACGCCTCGACCTCATCGAGGGATTCGCGGAGACCGCCCGCCGCCTCTACGCCTCCGAGGACCTGGACGAGACGCTCGGTCGCATCGCGGACGCGGCCCTCCGCTCGGTGCCCGCGTGCGACATGGCCAGCGTGTCGGTGCTCGAGGACGGCCACATCAACACCCACGCTGCCACCGACACACGGGCGCGTCTTGCCGACGAGGTCCAGTACCAGTTGGGTGAAGGCCCGTGTCTCGACGCCGCCCACCGAACCACGCTCGTGTTCACGCCGGACCTGCGCTCTGACCCACGGTGGCCGAACTTCGGCCCGCGCGTCGCCGACCAACTCGCGGTCTCCTCGCTGATCTCGTGCCGGTTGTCGACGGCCGCCGACCGCGAGCGCATCGTGGGATCGCTCAACCTCTACGGCGGCGACCGCCGGTTCACCGAGGAAGACTGCGGGGTCGCCATGCTGCTCGGCATCCATGCCAGCGCCGTCGTCTCAGCGTCGCTCGAGAAGCAGCAGCTGCGGGCCGCCATCAACAGCCGCGATGTCATAGGCCAGGCGAAGGGCATCCTCATGGAGCGGTGCAAGGTCACCCCCGACCAAGCCTTCGACCAGCTGCGCATGGCCTCACAGCGAATGAACGTGAAGTTGCGCGAGCTGGCCGCCCGCATCACCGAGACCGGCGAGCTCCCGTAGGGCTACCGCTCGTCGCCGTCGCCGGACTCCGCTTTGTCACGCAACTTCCCGGCGACGCCCGACAAGGCCTTCCCGACAGAGTCCGGAATGCGATGGCCGGGGCTGGCCTCGAAGGTCGACTCGTCGAGCATGTCCTTCACCATCTGCAGCGCGATCCGCTTCCGGTTCGGCGTTCCTTCCCGCAGCGCCTCGAAGAGGTGAGACACCTGTTGCTTCTTCACCTTGGCCGGGATAGGCGGCTCGTGGGGATCGACGACGCATTCGACGATGGCGGGACCGTCCGAGGACAGCGCCTCCCTCATGTCCGTCGCACAGCGACCGGGATCTTCGACGCGCACCCCGCGGGCGCCACAGGCTTCGGCAAACTTCACGAAGTCGAACGGTGCGAGATCGACCCCGAACTCGGGGTTGCCGAGGAAGACCATCTGCTCCCACTTGATCAGGCCGAGGCTGTTGTTCTTGATCACCACGATCTTGATCGGGAGATCGTGCTGGACCGCCGTGAGGAAGTCGCCGAGCTGCATCGTCATGGAGCCGTCACCGGTGAAGACCACGACCTGGCGACCGGGATAAGCGGCGGCCGCCCCGATGGCATAGGGCAGGCCGGCGGCCATCGAACAGTTCGTGCCCGAGAAGCTGAACAGCTGGCCTCGGCGCACCTTGACCTGCCGCGCCACCCACGTGGTGACCGTCCCCGAGTCGCCGCAGATGATGGCGTCGGACGCGAGGGCGTCGTTGAGGGCCCACGCCGGGACCTGCGGCTTCATTGGGACGTCGTCGCTCGTCCCCCGGGCCTCCATCAGGTCCCACCAATCGCGCATGCCGGCCTGCGCCTGTTCGAGGAACGAACGGTCGTCGTTGCGGGCGAGAAGAGGAAGCAGCTCCCGCAGCGTGGCGCGCGCGTCCCCGACCAGAGGGACGTCGACGGGATAGCGAAGCGCGATCCTCTCGGGCTTGTCGTCGATCTGGACGCAGGTCGCCTGGCCTGGCGACGGATAGAATTCGATGTACGGCATGGTCGATCCGACGATGACCAGGGCGTCGCATTGCTCCATGGCCTCCTCGGACGGGCGGGTGCCGACCAACCCGATGGAGCCCGTGGTGAACGGCGAGTCGTCGGGCACACAGTCCTTGCCCAGCATGGCCTTGATGATCGGTGCGCCCAGACGCTCGGCCAGGGCCTCCAGTTCCTCGCCTGCACCCCGGGCACCGGCGCCGGCCAGGATCGCGACCCGCTTCTTGCCGGCCAGCGCCTGGGCCGCCGCTTCGAGGTCCTGGTGCTGGGGCACCTGGATCGGCGGCCGGTACGTCGTTGACGTGTGACCGGGGACGTTGCGCTTGAACCGTGTTCCGGCCTCCGCGGGCATCGCCTGGTAGTCGATCGGGAAGGCGAGATGCGCTGGCCCCCGCTGGGTGAGGGCGCTACGGACGGCGTAGTCCACCACGTTTGTGACGTGCTGGGGGCCCATGATGCGCTGGTTGTAGACGGCGACGTCGTTGAACGCGTAGTCCGTGTTCACGTCCTGGAGGTAGCTGGTGCCGATGAGGTCGTGGTAGCTCATCCCAGTGATGGCCAAGAGGGGCGCCTGCTCGACCTTGGCGTCGAGGAGCCCGTTGAGCATGTGGATCGCACCGGGTCCGGCCGTCGAGAAGCACACGCCCAGCCTGCCGGTGAACTTGGCGTAACCGACGGCAGCCATGGCCGCCACCTCCTCGTGGCGGCAGTGGATGTACCGCACGCTGTCACGGTGGCTGTGCAGGGCGTCCATGAGGCCGTTGATGCCGTCGCCGGGAAGCCCGAAGATCGTGTCCACGCCCCATTCCACGAGACGTTCGACGAGGGCGTCGGAAGCGGTCCGCTCGGTGCTCATGGCGTGTCTCCTGTTCTGTCGGTGCGAGAAGGCTGCGGCGCCCCGGCGTGGACGAGACGGCGCAGCCGGGAGCGGGCACCCGATCCGTTGCCGGGCTGCGACGCCCGCTCGGGATAGCCACCGGTCGGGCCGCTCTGGCCGTGGCGGATGGCGAGCTCAATGACCTCGGCCAGATGGAGCGCCTGGCGGTCGCTGCCCTGGCGGATCTGCCCACGGCAGCTGAACCCGTCGGCGACGATCAACGTCTCGGCAGGCGCAGCTCGAACAGCGGGGAGGAGCACCCGTTCGCCGGCGGCCATCGATACGCGGTAGCGCTCGCCCGCTTCGTAGCCGAAGCTGCCTGCCATGCCGCAGCAGCCGGCGTCGGGAATCTCGACATCGAGGCCCATCTTCTGGAGGAGACCCTTCTCGTCGTCGAAGCCGGCGACGGCATGGTGATGGCAGTGGGGCTGGACGAGCGCCGCCCGGCGCAGCTGGGGGACGTCCCAGTCAGGCGCTCGCTTCACGAGGAACTCCGACAGGACGTAGCTCTGGGCCTTGAGGCGCTGGGCGTCGACGTCGTCGGGGAAGAGCATGGGGAGCTCGTCGCGGAAAACGGTCAGGCAGCTGGGCTCGAGGCCGACGACGGGTACACCCGCACGGATCTGGGGCCGGAGCTCTTCGAGGATGCGCCGCAAGTAGCGACGGGCCATGGTCAGCATGCCGTAGTCGTAGAACGGACGTCCGCAGCAGAGCACGCGGTCGGGAATGACGGGTCTGAACCCGGCGGCCTCGAGGACCTGCACGGCGGCGATGCCGATGTTGGGCTCGAAGTAGTTGGTGAAGGTGTCAGGCCAGACGAGCACGGGCGGAGCGTCGGGACGGCGGGGCTGGTGGTCGGCGAACCAGGTCGTGAACGGCGTGGACGCGAACCGGGGCGCCTCACGCTTTCGCGCCACCCCGGCCCCCGCCTTGAGGACGCGGCTGACAAGCGGGGCATGGGTGGCCAGGTTTGCGAGGCGTGGCATGTGGGAGCCGACTCGCGCCCAGAGGGGGATGAGACCGAGGGCGTAGGCCTGGCGGGGGCGCAGGCGGCCTTTGAAGTAGTGGTGGAGGAACTCGGCCTTGTACGTGGCCATGTCGACCTTGACGGGGCAGTCGCCCTTGCACCCCTTGCAGGCCAGGCAGAGGTCGAGCGCCTCCTTGACCTCTTCGCTGCGCCAGCGGTCCTCGACGGGGCCGGCGGCCTCGGCCATCTCCTGGAGGAGGCGGGCCCGCCCTCTGGTCGAGTGCTTCTCCTCGCGGGTGACCATGAACGACGGGCACATGACGCCGCCGCTGAGGTGGCGGCACTTGCCGACGCCGAAGCAGCGCCCCACGGCCTCGTGGAAGCTGCCGCCGTCGAGCGAGAACCGGAACACTGTGTCGAGCTGAGCCGGCTGGTACCCGGGCCCTTCGTGCAGATGGCTGTCCAGGGGATAGGGATCGACGAGCTTGTGGGGGTTCATGCGGTTGTCGGGGTCCCACACCCGCTTGAACTCGGCGAACGCCTCGAGCAGCCGGGGGCCGAACATCTTCGGCCACAGTTCGGCGCGGCCATGGCCGTCGCCGTGCTCACCGGAGAGCGACCCGCCGTAGCCGACGACGAGGTCGGCGGCCTCCTCCATGAACCGGCGATAGGTGGCAACGCCATCGGCCGTACGCAGCTCCCAGTCGATGCGGCAGTGGACGCAGCCCTGGCCCCAGTGGCCGTAGAAGACGCCGTCGTAGCCGTAGCGGTCGAGGAGGCCGGTGAAGTCACGCAGGTAGTCCCCCAGGCGCTCGGGGGCCACGGCCGCGTCCTCCCAGTTGGGCCAGCCTGCGTGGCCGCCCAGGCCGACGGGCATGCGGGCCGTGCCTGCCGAGTTGCGGCGAACCTCCCACACCGCGTCCTCGTCCTCGGCGCTCTCGTAGAGCCGGTGCGCCGGCGGGTTCGGCCGAGCACGAAGAGCCCTGACGATGTCCTCGGCCTTGGCGTCGGCCTCGCGTTTCGTGTCGCCGCCGAACTCGACCAGGAGCCAGGCGTCACCGGGCGGGAGGCGGTGCTCGCCGCCGAAGCGGAAGCCCTTGCGGTGGAGGTTCGCCACCACGTGGCGGCTGGTGAACTCGAGGCCGATGGCATCGAAGCCCAGCAGCCACGGGACGTCGTAGCCGGAGGAGGGGATGTCGGGGTAGCCGAGGGCGACGAGCGTGCGCTCCGGTGGCGAGTGGACGAGCCGGCACGTGGCCTCGAGGGTGAGGGCGAGCGTGCCCTCCGAGCCCACGAGGGCACGGGCGACGTTGAAGCCCTTCTCGGGGAGAAGCTCGTTGAGGTTGTAGCCGGAGACGCGCCGGGGAATGTCGGGGAAGCCGGACCGAATGTCGCCGGCATAGGTGTCGCGTATGTGGCGGAGTCCGGCATAGATGGCGCCCCGCCTGCCTCCTTCGGCGACGAT
>CADDZP010000003.1 GCA_902812475.1 Actinomycetota bacterium
GCCGTCGTCGCCGCCCCGCCAGGACGCGTACAGCGTGCGCCTGGTGTCGGCCCGCAAGCTCTACGACGCCGGCACCATCGTCCAGCACTGCCGTTCGCTCGCCCACCTGGCGCCCAGGACGCGACTGCGCATGAGCGCCCACGACCTCGACCGCCTCGGCGTCGGCACCGGCGACCGCGTGAAGGTGAGCTCGCCCCGCTCGTCGGCGACGATCGAGGTCGAGATCGACGACGGGCTGCCCCGCGGGTCGGCGTCGCTCACGTTCAACGGCCCCGGCGACGCCGACGCCGCCGACCTCATCGACGCCACCCAGCCCGTCACCGAGCTGCACGTGGAGACTGTTGCCGGTGGGTGACCCGCTCTACGCCCACGGCATCGACCTGGCGGTCGTGCTCATCACGATCCTGAAGGTCATCTTGACCTTCCTCTTCCTGCTGCTCGGCGTGCTGCTCTACATCTGGTGGGAGCGCAAGTTCATCTCCGACCTGCAGAATCGCATCGGTCCCGACCGGGCCGGGCCCCACGGGATCCTGCAATCGCTGGCCGACGGCATCAAGGTCTTCTTCAAGGAGGACCTGGCCCCCACCGAGGCCGATCGGCGCGTGTACCGGCTGGCGCCGTACCTGGCTGCCGTCCCTGCCTTCAGCGCCTTCGCGATCATCCCCATCGGGGACAAGATCTCGATCGCCGGTCACCAGACGTATTTGCAGCTGGCCGACCCGCCCATTGGCATCCTGTTCCTCCTCGCCATGTCGTCGATCGCCGTGTACGGCGTCTTCCTGGCGGGGTGGTCGTCGGGTTCGAAGTACCCGCTGCTGGGCTCGGTGCGGGCGTCGGCCCAGATGATCTCCTACGAGGCCGCCATGAGCCTGGCCGTGGCCACCGCCGTGCTGGCCACCGGCTCGCTGTCGACGAGGGCGATCTTCGTCCATCAGTCGGTGTGGAACTGGAACCTGTGGCAGCTGGGGGTGGTGCCCTTCGGCATCTACATGGTGGCGGCGACCGCGGAGGTGAACCGCCCGCCGTTCGACCTCGTCGAGGCCGAGCAGGAGCTGGTGGGCGGCTACATGACCGAGTACGCGGGCGTCCGCTTCGCGCTCTACTACCTGGCCGAGTTCATGAACACGATCACGGTGTCGGCGGTCGCCGTGACGCTCTTCCTCGGCGGGCCGTCCGGACCCCACATCAACTTCCTGCCGGCACTGTGGCCGGTGGTGTGGTTCTTCCTCAAGCTCTTCGCCTTCGTGTCGTTCTACGTCTGGCTGAGGGCCACGCTCCCCCGCCTGCGCTACGACCAGTTGATGGACCTGGGGTGGAAGCGGCTGATCCCCCTCGCCCTGTACTGGCTGCTGCTCATCGCCGCCTTGCGCGTGGGCGATGACGCCCACTGGCCATGGGGCGTCAACCATGGCGCCCTCAACGCCATCACCGTCGTGGCGGCGGCGGCCGGCGCCGGCGTCGTGTTCTTCGGAGGCCTGGGCGCAGCGATCAGGGTCGGCGCCAAGCGAGTGGAAGAGGAAACGGCGCGAGCCGGGGGAGTGAGGGCCTAGGCCATGGGCTTCTTCGACGGCTTCAAGGTGACGATGAGCCAGGTCTTCCGGCCGCGCGTCACCGTGCCCTATCCCAAGTTCAAGCGGCCCAAGCCCCTGCGCTTCCACGGTCGCCACGTCCTCAACCGCTACGAGGACGGGATGGAGAAGTGCATCGGGTGCGAGTTGTGCGCCGGCGTGTGTCCCGCCCGCTGCATCTACGTGCGGGGCGCCGACAACCCGCCGGACAGCCCTGTTTCGCCCGGTGAGCGCTACGGGTTCGTCTACGAGATCAACTACCTGCGATGCATCCACTGTGACCTGTGCGTGGAGGCGTGCCCGACGGAGGCCATCACCGAGTCGAAGCTCTTCGAGTTCTCCTTCACCGACCGCAGCGACGCCATCTACACACGCGACGAGCTGCTGGTCGACGACCAGGGAATGCCGAAGAAGCAGCCATGGGAGGACTGGCGCCCGGGTGACGAGCGCAACACGTCGGCATGGATGCGAGCCACATCGCCCAACGGCGCCGCCGGCTACGAGGGCAAGGTGGCGTGGTCGGGCGAGCTCGGGTTCGGCGTCCGGCCACCCGAGCACGGGCAGTCGACCGACAACCCGGCCGCGGCAGCGACGGATCCGTCCACCATCGAAGGCCACGAGGACGAGGTGACGCACGGCTGATGGACTGGGTGGTCTTCGTCATCTCGGCCATCGCCGTGCTGGCCGGCGCGCTGGGCGTGGTGACGTCCCGGAACCCGGTGCACGCCGCCCTCAGTCTGGTGCTGACCCTGTTCGGGATCGCCGTGATGTTCGTGGAGCAGCAGGCCAACTTCCTGGCCGTGGTCCAGGTGATCGTCTACGCCGGCGCCATCGTCGTCCTCTTCTTGTTCGTCATCATGCTCCTGGGCGTCGATCAGGCCGAGGACCTCGAGGTCGAACCCCTGGTTGGCCAGCGCCCTGCTGCCGTCGGCGTCGGAGTGGCCGGGCTGGCCGCCCTGCTCCTGCCCATCGCCTTCGGAAAGTGGCAGTGGCTGTCGGGGCAGGCTTCGGTGGCGGGGCCGGCCCACTCGGGCACCGAGCCGAATGTGAACCGCCTCGCCAACGCACTGTTCACGCGCTACCTCCTCCCGTTCGAGGCCACGTCGGTCCTGCTCGTCATCGCCGTCATCGGCGCCGTTGTGCTGGCCCGCCGACCCTTGCACACCGAGCGCCAGGGCCTCACGGCGAGAGAAGAACCGTGACGGTTCCCGGGGCCTGGTTCCTGACGCTGGCCGCGATCCTGTTCGTCGTCGGTGCCGTCGGCCTGCTCGTCCGCCGCAACGTGCTCGTCATGTTCATGTGCGTCGAGCTCATGCTCAACGCCGTCAACCTCACCTTCGTGACCTTCGCCCGGATGCTCGACGACATCGGCGGCCAGGTCGTGGTGTTCTTCGTCCTCGTCGTGGCCGCCGCCGAGGTGGTGGTCGGCCTCGGCATCATCGTGGCCATCTTCCGGCGCCGTGCCGGCGCCACCGCCGACGACATCTCCCTCTTGAGGGGCTGATGATTTCGTCCTCACTCGCTGCGCTCCGTTCGGCCGAGCTAGTCGTGCTCCGGGCGACCGGCAAAGCCGGCTCGCCGTCCGCCGTTCCTTCTTGGCCGACATCCGGGGCGGGCGCCTTCGGCGCCGAGAGCGGCCATCGGCGATTGCTGGCGCTATTGGACGGGGTTTAGGAGATACATGGTCCACCTCGTCTGGCTGCTGCCCGCCCTGCCCCTGGCCGGCTTCTTGCTCCTGCTGCTGTCGGGACGGCGCCTCGGTGACCCGCGGGCCGGATGGCTGGGCACGACGATGGTCGCGGGCTCGTTCGCGGCCGCCGCCCTCGTCACCGCCGGCCTGTACCTGCGGGCGCCCGAGCACCGCGTCGTCACCCAGACGCTGTTCGACTGGATACCCGTCGGCGGCCTGCACGTCCCGCTCGCCTTCCGCGTCGACCAGCTGTCGATGGTGATGGCGCTGTTCGTCACCGGCGTCAGCACGCTCATCCACCTGTACTCGATCGGCTACATGCACGGCGACGACAGGTACCCGACGTTCTTCGTCTACCTGAACCTGTTCGTCTTCTCGATGCTGATGCTCGTTCTCGCCGACAACTTCCTGGTCACGTTCCTCGGCTGGGAAGGCGTCGGAGCGTGCTCGTACTTCCTGGTCTCGTTCTGGTTCGAGCGCAACACCGCCGCCGTCGCCGGCAAGAAGGCGTTCGTCACCAACCGGGTCGGTGACTTCGGGTTCCTGCTCGGGATGTTCCTGATCTTCGCCCACTTCGGCTCGCTGGACTACGGAGCCGTGCTGGGCCACGCCGGTTCGATCTCCTCGGAGACGGCGACCGCGATCGGCCTGCTGCTGTTCCTGGGCGCCGTCGGCAAGTCGGCCCAGCTGCCGCTCTACATCTGGCTCCCCGACGCCATGGAAGGCCCGACGCCGGTGTCGGCCCTCATCCACGCGGCGACGATGGTGACCGCCGGCGTGTTCCTGATGGCGCGCATCAACCCGATCCTCGCCCACGGGCCGGCGGCGGGCACGACCATCGCCATCATCGGAGCCTTGACCGCGTTCTACGCGGCGACCATCGCCTGCGCCCAGGACGACATCAAGAAGGTTCTCGCCTATTCGACGATCTCCCAGCTCGGGTACATGTTCCTGGCGGTCGGGTCGGCTGCCTATGTGGCGGCCATCTTCCACATGGTCACCCACGCCTTCTTCAAGGCCCTGCTCTTCCTCGGCGCCGGGTCGGTCATGCACGGCATGCACGACGAGCAGGACATGAAGCGGATGGGCGCCCTGCGCAAATGGATGCCGATCACATCGGCGACGTTCATCGTGGCCTGGTTGGCCATCGCCGGTGTGCCGCCGTTCGCCGGCTTCTGGTCGAAGGACGAGATCCTCGTCAACGCCTGGGACAAGAGCAAGCTCCTGTGGGGCGTCGGCGTCGTGACCGCCCTGCTGACCGCCTATTACATGAGCCGCCAGGTGTTCCTGGTCTTCTTCGGCAGGCCGAGGTGGCAGGAAGCCGCCGACGAGAAGGCCCCCGCGGAGGCCGAGGCCCAGCCCGAGCACGAGCCTGCGGCGACCGAAGGGGCGACGACTCCGACAGGCGCCCACGGCGACTTCCGGCCCCACGAGTCGCCGTGGACGATGGCGCTGCCGCTCGTCGCCCTCGCCCTTCTGGCGGCGTTCGGCGGGCTGCTGAATCTCCCGCTGAACCACTCCACGGAGTTCCTGACCAAGTGGCTCGACCCCGTGTTCGGCTCGCGGCTGCACGAGGTCACGGCCTCGACGGGGACCAAGTGGGTGCTCTTCGCCATAACAGTTGTCCTCGTCCTCGTCGGCATCGCAGTGGCGTACGCCGTCTACCTCGCCCATCGCGTCCGTGAACAAGAGGTGGAGCCGGCGGTGCTGCGGCACGCCTGGTACTTCAACGACTTCGTCTCGGCGCTGGTGAGCGGCCCCATTCGACTGTTCGGAGCGTGGTCGGCCTACGTGTTCGACCGCAGGATCATCGACGGTGCGGTGAACGGCGTGGCCACGCTCGTGCGTGACACCGGGACGAGTGTGCGCCGGCTCCAGACGGGTTTCGTGCGCAACTACGCACTGGCCGTGGCCGGTGGCGCCGTGCTGCTCGTCGCCTTCGTCGTGGCGAGGACGGCATAGTGCTCGGCTTCCCCGTCCTCACCGCCCTGATCGTCCTGCCGGCGATCGGCGCCGCTCTCGTGGTGGCCATCCCCCGCACCCGCCCGGAGATCGTGAAGGTCGTGGCCTTGGCCGTGTCGGTGGCCGTGCTCGTCCTGGCGTGCTACGGCCTCTACGAATTCGCCACGGGCACGGCCGGGTTCCAGTTCGTGTCCCGTCACGTGTGGATCAAGCAGTGGGGGATCTCGTGGCACCTGGGCATCGACGGCATCTCTCTGTTCCTCGTCGTGCTCACCGCCCTGCTGTTCCCGTTCGCACTGGCGGGCAGCGACGCCCACCACGACGTGAAGGCGTACACGGCGTGGATGCTCGTGCTCGAGGCGGGCTGCCTGGGTGTCTTTCTCGCCCTCGACCTCTTCCTGTTCTTCGTCTTCTGGGAGATCGTGCTCGTTCCGATGTACTTCCTCATCGGGGGCTGGGGCTACGAGGGCCGGGTGTACGCCGCCCTGAAGTTCTTCATCTACACGATGACCGGGTCAGCGCTGATGCTCGTCGGCATCCTCGCCCTCGTCTTCATCCACGCCGGCCACACCGGCCATCTCACCTTCGACCTCCAGACGCTCGCCCGCGAGCAGTCCTTCAGCGGGTCGACGGCCCGCTGGCTGTTCGCCGCCTTCGCCGTCTCCTTCGCCATCAAGGTGCCGATCTTCCCGCTGCACACCTGGCTGCCCGATGCCCACACCGAGGCGCCGACCGCCGGGTCGGTGATCCTGGCCGGCGTCCTCCTGAAGCTCGGCACCTACGGGTTCCTCCGCTTCGGGCTGTACCTGTTCCCGAAGGTGTCTCACGACCTCGCTCCACTGCTGCTGACGCTGGGGGTCGTCGGCATCATCTACGGCGCCATCGTCGCCGCCGTCCAACGCGACTTGAAACGCCTGATCGCCTATTCGTCGGTGGCCCACCTGGGCTTCATCATCCTCGGAACGTTCGCCCTCACGACCCAGGGCGTGCAGGGCGGCATCATCCAGATGGTCAACCACGGGCTGTCGACCGGCGCCCTCTTCCTGCTCGTCGGCATGATCTACGAGCGCCGCCATACCCGCGAGATCGCCGACCTCGGCGGCCTGCAGAAGGTGGCGCCCGTCTTCGCCGGCGTGTTCATGCTGGTGATGCTGTCGTCGGTGGGGCTGCCCGGCCTCAACGGCTTCGTGGGCGAGTTCCTGGTGTTGATCGGGACGTTCATCAGTCGCCGCTGGTGGGCGGTGGTCGCCGCCACCGGCGTCATCCTCGCCGCTGTGTACCTGCTGTGGGCGTACCAGCGCGTGTTCCACGGCGTCCCTGAGGGCGAGAACCTGAAGTTCCCCGAGCTGCGCTGGCGGGAAGGCGCCGTCCTTGCGCCGGTGCTGGCGCTGATCGTCTTCCTCGGCGTGTACCCCAAGCCCGTGCTCGACCGCATGGAGCCGTCAGTGCGCACCCTCGTGGAGCGCGTCGACCGCCAGGCCGGCACCCATCAGCCCTCGGTAGCGCAAGGGGGTCACCGGTGATCGCCGCCGTCGCCCAGGTGCAGCCGGGCCAGCCGCTGCAGCTGCCCCACGTCGACTGGGTGACGATCGGCCCCGCCGGCATCTTCTTCGTCGGGGGCCTCGCCATGCTGCTGGCCGGCGTGTTCCTGCGCCGGCGGGTGCCGCGGGGGCTGTGGTCGGGCACGACAGTGGTGATCGCCGTCCTCGCCCTGTGGCCGGCGTTCCACCTCTGGCACCAGATCGCCTCGGGCGGCGCCCGCACCGCCATCGCCGACGCCGTCGTCGTCGACGGGTTCAGCATCTTCATCGACGTGGTGATCATCAGCGCCGTCGTCATGGCGGCGCTGCTGACCGACGGCTACCTGCGTCGCGAGAACCTCGAGGGCACCGAGTTCTACGTGCTCATGCTGTTCTCGGCGTCGGGCGGGATGCTTATGGCATCGGCCAACGACCTCATCGTCGTCTTCCTCGGCCTGGAGATCCTGTCGATCGCCCTGTACACGCTCGCCGGGTTCCAACAGCGGCGGGAAGGGTCGCAGGAGGCGGCCATCAAGTACTTCGTGCTCGGCGCCTTCTCCTCGGCCTTCTTCCTCTATGGGATCGCCCTGGTGTACGGCTCCACAGGGTCGACCAACCTCGGGGTCATCGCCGACTTCCTGCGCACGAACTCGCTGACCAACGGGCTCTTGTTGGGCGGCTTCGCCCTGCTCATCGTCGGGCTCGGGTTCAAGGTGGCGGCCGTCCCGTTCCACATGTGGACGCCCGACGTGTACCAAGGCTCGCCGACGCCTGCGACGGCGTTCATGGCGGCGGTGGCCAAGGCGGCCGGATTCGCGGCCCTGCTGCGCCTCTTCGTCTCGACGTTCAACACCTACCGTCTCGACTGGCAGCCGATCGTGTGGGCGCTCGCCGTGCTCTCGCTGCTGGTGGGATCGGTCCTCGCTGTCGTCCAGACCGACGTGAAGCGCATGCTGGCGTACTCGTCGATCGCCCATGCCGGCTACGTGCTCGTCGGCTTCCAGACGGCGAGCAACAGGGGCGTGGCCGGGGCCCTCTTCTACCTGTTCGCCTACGCCTTCATGATCGTCGGCAGCTTCGCCGTGGTGACACTCGTGTCGGGCCGGGGTGATACCGACGCCAGCCTGGACGCCTTCCGGGGCCTGTCGTCGCGACGGCCGGCGCTGGCCTTCGTCTTCACGATCTTCCTGCTGGCCCAGACCGGCGTGCCGCTCACATCCGGGTTCCTCGCCAAGTTCTACGTGATCTCGGCCGCTGTCGAGGCCCACTCGTACGCGCTGGCGATCATCGCCATGATCGCCGCCGTGATCGCCGCCTTCTTCTACCTCCGCCTGATCGTCGTCATGTACATGGCGGCGCCCGCAGCCGAGGGCGAGGAAGCGGCCCCGACGGCGCGCATCCCCATCGCCGTCGGCGCCGGCATGTCACTCACCATCGCCGTGGGCTTCACCCTCGTGGTCGGCTTTCTCCCGGCGTCGGTGTTCGACTTCGCCCGCCATGCCACCCTTCTGAAGCTCTAGGTGGGACAGCGAGCCGCCCTTCCGCGTGGCCGCCGGCTGGGCTTTGGCTGGGTGTGAACGCGTTCACTAGATTCGGGACGTGTCCGAATTCCTCCGCCAGTACCTCACGGTGGCGATCTTCGGCGGGGCGGCCATCCTCATGGTGGCCCTCATGCTCGGCGTGGGGCGCCTGGTTCGCCCGACCCGGCCCCAGGGCCAGAAGTACCTGAACTACGAGTGCGGGGTCGACCCCGTCGGCAGCGGATGGTCGCAGAGCCACGTCCGCTACTACATCTTCGCCCTGCTGTTCGTGATGTTCGACGTGGAGGCGGTGTTCATCTTCCCGTGGGCGGTGCGCCTCGACGCCATGGCCGTGTTCGGACTGGTCGAGATGACGATCTTCATCGTGGTCCTCGCCCTCGGTCTTCTCTACGCCTGGCGCAAGGGCGTCCTTCGCTGGATCTGAGGTAACCATCATTTCGTCCTCACTCGCTTCGCTCCGTTCGGACGAGCCAGTCGTGCGCCGGGCGACCGGCAAAGCCGGCTCGCCCTCCGCCGTTTACTTTGGCCGGCATCCGGAGAGGGCGCCTTCGGCGCCGCCAGCGGCCGCCGGCATTCCATGTCGTTGCCGTGAGGAGTGATACGTAGGTGGGTGTCGTCGAGAAGGGAACCTTCCGCAAGCCTGCGCTGAAGCCCCTGACGTGGCTGTTGAACTACAGCCGCAAGTACTCGCTGTGGATGTACCAGTGGGGCCTGGCCTGCTGCGCCATCGAGATGGGCGCGGCCATGGTCTCGCCCCGCTACGACATCATGCGCCTCGGCGTGATCCCCTTCCCCGCCGGCCCCCGCCAAGCCGACCTGATCTGCATCTCGGGAACCGTCACCGACAAGATGGCGCCGGCCGTCCTGCGCCTCTACGAGCAGATGCCCGATCCCAAATACGTCATCTCCATGGGGTCGTGCGCGAACTGCGGTGGCCCTTATTGGGACTCGTACTCGGTGACCAAGGGCGTCGACCAGATCATCCCCGTCGACGTCTACATCCCGGGCTGCCCACCGCGCCCCGAGGCGCTGCTCGAGGGCATCGTGCTCCTCCAGCAGCGCATACAGAGCGAGGACATGGCCGACCGCTGGCGAGGGGACCCCATTGTCGTCGGCTGACACCGAAGAACAGCAGCAGGACCAGACGTCGCCGGCCGATGAGGCCCGCCGCCGGCTGCTCGACGAGCTGAAGGGCGCCTTGGGCGACGCTGTCATCGGCGAGCACGTCCAGGGCGGCGACCTCTGGATCCGCGTCCCTGCCGGCGAGTGGCGGCGCACGGCCGAGACGTGCAAGAGCCTGGGCTTCACCTACTTCGACTTCCTGTCCGGCATCGACTGGATGCCCTCCGCGCCCAACCCCGAGGACGCCGAGACGCTCTCCGTCGAACCCGAGGCCGACGCCGAAGAGGCGCCCGACGCCGAAGAGGCGGCGGAAGCGGAGGCCGAGCACGAGGCGGAGCCCCAACCGAGCGAGGCAGGCACAGTGGCCGCCTTCGAGACGGCCCAGCCCGAGCCCGAGTCGGGCTGGACGACGGGCGTGGCCGGTGGCGAGACCCGGTTCCAGGTCTTCGCGCGGTTCCACTCGCCGACCCGCAAGATGGGCGTCACCGTCAAGGCAGACCTCGACGACGAGTCGCCTTCGGTCGCCTCGATCCACGAGATCTACTTCGGGGCCGAGTGGCACGAGCGGGAGACGTGGGAGATGTACGGGTTCGCCTTTCCGGGCCACCCCGATCTGCGCCACATCTACCTGCCCGGCGAGTTCGAGGGATATCCGCTGCGGAAGGACTTCCCACTGCTGGCGCGAGAGGTGAAGCCCTGGCCGGGTCTCGTCGACGTCGAGGACCTGCCCCCCGCGGAGGAGGCCCGTCAGGACGCAGTGATCAACGCCGCCCAGGAAGACAATGCAGGCGAGCAGAGCGAGGGAGGCAGCTGATGGCCCTCACCGAGCAGCAGCAGCGGGCCTACGTGGCGTCCCAGGCGGCGGACGCGCGGCTGAACGTCGAGCTGCAGACCGAGGACATGGTCCTCAACATCGGTCCCCAGCACCCGGCCACCCACGGCACGCTGCGGGTCGTCGCCCGCCTCGACGGCGAGCAGGTGGTGTGGGCCGACGTCGTGTGCGGCTACATGCACCGGGGCTACGAGAAGCTGACCGAGGTCCGCACCTACCCGCAGATCACGACGCTCGTCAACCGCATCGACTGGCTCTCGTCGTTCGCCAACGAGGTGCCATTCATCCTGGCCGCCGAGAAGCTCATGGAGATCGAGGCCCCGCCGCGGGCGCAGTACATCCGCACGATCCTCTTCGAGCTGGCGCGCATCGCCAACATCACCCTGTTCATCGGGACGATGGGCGCCGACCTGGGCGCCATCACGCCGGTGTTCTACGCCTTCCGCGACCGGGAGCGGATCCTCAACCAGATCGAGGCCGTCACCGGCGGGCGCTTCCACCCGAACTTCGATCGCATCGGCGGGCTCAAGGACGATCTCCCGCGGGGCTGGATCGACGAGACGAAGAACGCCATGGTGCGGGTCCGCGAGTTCTGCGACGAGCTGGAAGAGCTCCTGATGGGCAACGAGATCTTCCAGGCCCGCACCCGCGGCATCGGCGTGATCCCGTCCGACATCGGGCTCTCCTACGGCCTCTCGGGCGCCAACATCCGCGCCAGCGGCATCGACTGGGACCTGCGCCGCGATCAGGATCTTCCCCTGGCGTGGAAGGACCTGGACTGGAAGGTCTGGACCCATCCCGACGGCGACTCGTTCGCCCGCTTCTGGGTCCGTCTCCAGGAGACGCGCGAGGCGTCCAAGATGGTCGACCAGATGCTCGACGGGCTGCCCGCCGGTTCCATCCAGGCCAAGGTGCCCCGCATCATCAAGGTCCCGGCGGGCGAGGCGTGGGTCCACACGGAGAACCCGCTCGGTGAGATGGGGTACTACGTCGTGAGCCAGGGGGGGCTCGGGCCCTTCCGGTGCAAGATCCGTTCGGCGTCGTTCAACAACGTCTCGGTCCTGCCGTGGCTGCTGCGGGGGGCCTACGTCCCCGACATCATCACCATCCTGGCCAGCCTCTACTTCATTCTCGGGGACATCGACCGCTGATGGTCGTCGCTGACCTGCCGTACTGGGCGGCGACGCTCATCAAGACCGGGGTCATCCTCGCCGTCATCCCGGCCGCGGCGCTGACGCTCGGTTACGTCTTCCTGATGAAGACGATGGCCCACATGCAGAGTCGACTGGGGCCCATGGAGCCGGGCGGCTTCCACGGCTGGTTCCAGCTGATCGGCGACGGCATCAAGTTCATCCAGAAGGAAGACATCATCCCCGAGCAGGCCGACCGCGCCATCTTCGCCATGGCGCCGGCCGTCGTGCTGATCTCGACATTCCTGCTGTTCGTCGTCATCCCCGCCGGACCGGACCTGGTGGCCGAGAACCTGCAGACGGGCGTGTTCTTCGCCCTGGCCGTGTCGTCGCTCTCGGTGATCGGCGTGCTGATGGCGGGTTGGGCGTCGGCCAACAAGTACTCATTGCTGGGCGGGCTGCGGGCCGCCGGCCAGCTGATCGCCTACGAGCTCCCGCTCGTGCTGGCCGTCGTGGGCGTCGTCATGCAGGCCGGCACGCTCAGCCTCCAGGGCATCGTCGAGTTCCAGCAGCACGGGAAGATCTTCGGCTGGGGCGGGATCGGCCTGCCGCTGATAATCACCCAGTTCGTGGGCTTCGTGCTGTTCATCGCCGCCTCCCAGGCCGAGCTCACCCAGGCGCCGTTCGACATGCCCCTGGCCGAGTCCGAGCTGGTCGCCGGCTACACCACCGAGTACACAGGCTTCCGCTTCCTGTTCTTCTACATGGCCGAGACGGCAACCGCCTTCGCTCTGGCCGCCATCGCCGCCACGCTGTTCCTCGGAGGCTGGGCGGTGCCTTGGGTGCACGGCACCGTCGCCAACATCCTGGGCCCGTTCATCCTCGCCGCCAAGGTCATGGTGGTGGCCTTCCTCATCTACTGGATCCGGTTCACCTATCCCCGTTTCCGCGAGGACCAGCTGCAGGCGTTCGCGTGGAAGTTCCTGATCCCCATCTCGCTCGCCAACATCCTCGTGACCGCCGTCTTCAAGGTTGTGTTCTGATGCCTGACATTCCCGGCAAGGGCCTCGTCAAGGGCTTGGGCGTGACGCTGCGCACGATGTTGCAGCCGGCCGTCACCACCCAGTACCCGAGGGAGAAGGAGACGCCCGCCACCCGGGCGCGGGGCGTGATCGCGCTCCATCAGGAGAACTGCACGGTGTGCATGCTGTGCGCCCGCAGCTGCCCCGACTGGTGCATCTACATCGAGGGCCACAGGGAGAAGGCGCCGCCCCGCCGAGCTGGCGGCCGGCCCCGCCAGGTCAATGAGCTCGATCGCTTCGACATCGACTACGCCCTCTGCATGTACTGCGGGATCTGCGTCGACGTCTGTCCGTTCGACGCCCTCTTCTGGAGCCCCGAGTTCGAGTACTCCGAGGAGCGGATCGCCGACCTCCTCCACGACAAGGACAGGCTCAGCGAGTGGATGGAGACGGTCCCCGAAGCGCCCCCGCTGGAAGTGGGCGCCCAGGCTGCGAAGAAGTAGGTTCGCCGTCCCGTGGTCGCCCAGAACGTCGTTTTCGGCATCCTGGCTGCCGTCATGGTCATCTCGGCGTGGAAGGTCGTGACGACCAAGAACGTCGTTCGCGCCGTGCTCTATCTGGTCGTGGTCCTCGCGGGCGCCGGCGCCCAGTACCTGCTCCTGGCCCAGGAATTCATCTTCGTCGTGCAGGTCATCGTCTACATCGGCGCCATCGTCGTGCTGTTCCTGTTCGGCACCATGCTCACCCGCGCGCCGATCGGCCGCGACGTGCGCCTCGACAACGACCAACGCTGGCTGGCCGCGCTCACGTCGCTCTTCCTCCTCGGCGTCCTCATCGCCGTCCTGTCCAACGCCTTCGGCGACACGCACGTGAACGCCACGAGCGTCCAGCGCACCGCCGACGTAGCCAACTCCATGTTCGGGCCCTACCTGGTCCCGTTCGAAGTCGTGTCCGTCTTGCTGCTGGCGGCGTTGGTCGGTGCCATCGCCATCGCGAGGAGGGACTGACCCCATGCTGTTGAACCAGTTCCTGTTCTCTTCGGACTCGCTCGCTTCGCTCCGCTCGCCCTCCGCGCTGTTTTCTTTCCTGTCAGCGGGTGCGGCCGCCTGCGGCGGGAAGAGCGGCCGACAGGATCTGGGCATGGAGACCTGACCGTGTTGCTCAACCAATTCCTCTTCCTTGCCGCCGTGCTGTTCTGCATCGGCGTGTACGGCGTGCTCGCCCGGCGCAACGCCGTGCTCGTCCTGGCGTCGATCGAGCTGATGCTCAACGCCGTGAACATCAACCTGGTGGCCTTCGGCGCCTACCGCCACAACATCGCCGGCCAGGTGTTCGCACTGTTCGTCATCACCATCGCCGCTGCCGAAGTCGGCGTCGGACTGGCGATCGTGGTCCTCATCTTCCGCAACCGCGCGTCGATCGCCCTCGACGACGCCGACCTGATGAAGGGCTGAGGATGTCGGCCTCACTCGCATCGCTCCGTTCGGCCGAGCTAATCGTGCTCCAGGCGACCGGCAAAGCCGGCTCGCCTTCCGCCGTTCTTTTTTGCTCGGCATCCGGCGCTGAGAACGGGCGCCGAGATTTGCTTCGCGCCCGGATGGGCCGGTAGCCGGTCGATGTTCTTCCTACGCAACTCCTGGCTCATTCCCGCCATCCCGGGGGCGTGCTTCTTCCTCGTCCTGTTCTTCGGAAAGAAGATGCCCGGCAAGGGCGCCGACATCGGCATCGCGGGCGTCCTCATCTCGTTCCTGCTCGCGGTGGCAACAGCGGTCAAGTGGATCTCCATGTCCACGCCGCGCCACGCCGTCGAGCGGCACGTCACCTGGTTCAAGATGGGCGGGATCGACGTCCACGCCGGCACGCACATCGACGGCCTGGCCGTGATGATGCTGTTCATCGTCACCCTCATCTCCTTGATGGTGCACGTGTACTCGCTGGGGTACATGCACGGCGACCGGCGTTTCACCTACTTCTATGCCGCCCTGGCGCTGTTCACGGCGTCGATGCTGATGCTCGTGGTGGCTCCCAACACCCTCCAGCTCCTGGTCGGCTGGGAGCTGGTCGGGGTCTGCTCGTTCATGCTCATCGGCCACTGGTGGGAGGAGGAGATCAACTCCGCCGCGGCCATCAAGGCCTTCATCACCACCCGGACCGGCGACGTCGGTCTCATGCTCGGGATCATCACGCTGTTCTTCGCTGCGGGCAGGAACTTCGACATCGCCCACCTGAACCGCCTGGCCCTCACGGGCGGCATCAGCCACCACCTGCTCCTCGTGAGCGGCCTGCTCCTCCTGCTCGGGGTGGTCGGCAAGAGCGCCCAGTTCCCCCTCCACGTCTGGCTGCCCGACGCCATGGCCGGCCCCACGCCCGTTTCCGCCCTCATCCACGCCGCCACCATGGTCGTCGCCGGCGTGTACCTGGTGGCCCGGGTGTACGGCGTGTTCTTCGCCGGCTTCTCCATCGGGCCCCACGCCGGCGGCATCAACTGGGTGGCGGCCATCGGCGGCATCACCGTCCTCATCGGGGCGGCGCTGGCGTTCGTGCAGGACGACGTCAAGCGGGTCCTCGCGTACTCCACCATCAGCCAGCTGGGCTACATGGTGATGGCGCTCGGCGTCGGCGCCTGGACCGCCGGCGTGTTCCACCTGTTCACCCATGCCTTCTTCAAGGCCCTGCTCTTCCTCGGGTCCGGCTCGCTCATCCATGCCGTGCACTCCAACAACATGAGCGACATGGGCGGGCTGCGGAAGAGGATGCCGACGACCTTCTGGACGTTCATTGTCGGCTCGCTCGCTCTGGCCGGGATCTTCCCGCTGGCCGGCTTCTGGTCCAAGGACGAGATCCTCCTCGGTGCCCAGCGCGGCGGCTACCCGGCGTTCTTCTGGGTGGGCCTGGTCGGCGCTTTCATGACGGCCGCCTACATGACCCGGGCCTGCTACCTGGTCTTCTGGGGCGAGTACCGCGGTGAGGGCCATCCCCACGAGGCGCCCGCGACGATGGCGTGGCCGCTCCGCATCCTCGCTGTCGGCTCGATCGCCGCCGGCTGGCTCAGCGCCTTCGGGTTCCACGGCTTCCCTTCCTGGGTGTCCTTCGAGGTCGAGGGCGTGACGCGGGAGGTCGTCCACGAGTTCGCCTTCTCCGTGCCCTACGCGGCCGCTTCGCTGGCCGTCGCCTTCATCGGCATCGGCGTGGCCGCCGGCTACTACTTCCGCGACCTCGGCCCGCACGGGCTGACGAGGCGCAGCTCGGCGGCGCGCGCGGGCTACCACTTCCTCGAGGAGAAGTACTTTCTCGACCGGCTCTACATCAACGGCATCATCCGCAGCATCCAGTACCCGGTGGCGCGGGCTGCGTACTGGATCAACCAGAACGTGATCGACGGCGTGGTGAACGGCGCCGGGTTCGTCAGCCGGATGGCGGCCGGGTTCGTGTACAACATCGTGGACCAGAAGATCGTCGACGGCGTCGTCAACGGCGCCGGCTTCACCGCGGAGGAGAGCGGCGGGATCCTCCGCTACATCCAGACCGGCCGCGTGCAGCAGTACGCGGCCGTCTTGTTCGGTGCCGCCGCGCTATTCGCCTTGATCCTCGTCCTGACCACCGCGTAGGAGCGCTTCGACCCATGAACTTCTTCGACCATTGGGCACTGACGGGGGCGATCTTCGTCCCGGTCGTCGGCGCCGCCCTGCTGGGGCTCGTGCCCCGACGGTCGGAGGTGGCGCTCAAGGCCGGGGCTCTCGTCGCCAGCCTGGCCAGCCTGGCGCTGGTCATCTACCTGATGGCCGGCTTCGACTACGGACATTCCAGCCGGCTCCAGTTCGTCGTCAACGACCGCTGGATCGACGTCATCCACAGCCACTACCACATCGGTCTCGACGGGATCTCGCTGCCGCTGCTCGCCCTCTCGGCGCTGATGACCGTCCTCTGCATCATCTACTCGTGGGATCACTTCCCGGAGCCCCACAACCCCAAGGCGTTCCTGATCCTCATCCTCGTGCTGGGCACGGGCATGAACGGCACCTTCGGCTCGCTCGACCTCATCCTGTTCTTCGTCTTCTTCGAGCTGGTGCTGCTGCCGATGTACTTCATGATCGGTGTCTGGGGCGGCCCCAACCGGCAGTACGCGGCGATCAAGTTCTTCCTGTTCACCCTGTTCGGGTCGGCGCTGATGATCCTCAGCTTCCTGGCCCTGTACTTCAAGGGCGGCCAGACCTTCGACATGATCGCCCTGCGCCACACGGTGGCCGCGGCCAGCCTGCCGACGGCGACGGCGTCGCTGATCTTCGCCGGCCTGTTCATCGGCTTCGCCATCAAGGTGCCGATGTTCCCGTTCCACACCTGGCTGCCCGACGCCCACACCGAGGCGCCGACTGTCGGGTCGGTGATCCTGGCCGCCATCCTCCTGAAGCTGGGGACGTACGGCTTCGTGCGGATCGCCATCCCGATCCTCCCGCACGCCGCCCACACCTGGGCCCCGTGGATCGGGCTGCTCGCCGTCATCGGCATCATCTACGGCGCCCTCGGCTGCCTGGCCCAACGCGACATGAAGCGCTTGATCGCGTTCTCGTCCGTGGCCCACATGGGTTTCGTCATGCTCGGTATCGCAACGCTGACGAGCTTCGGCATCAACGCCGCCGTGTTCGGCATGGTCGCCCACGGGCTCATCACCGGGATGCTGTTCTTCATCGCCGGCTCGGTGCAGGAGCGCTACGGCACCCGCGACATGTCCCGTCTCGGTGGGCTGCTCCTGCAGGCTCCCAGGCTGGGGTGGATCCTCGGCTTCTGCGCCATGGCCTCGCTCGGGTTGCCCGGCCTGGCCGGCTTCTGGGGTGAGTTCCCGGCGATCCTGTCGGCCTATGACCCGGCGGCCGGCCTCAGCCTGGTCACGTTCCGCGTCTACATGGCCGTCGCGGCCGTGGGCACCGTCTTCGCCGCCGGCTACCTCCTGTGGATGCTGCAGCGGGTCGCCTTCGGCATACCGAAGACGGAGTTCGAGCACGCCCACGTCCACGACCTGCACGTCCCCGAGTACCTGGCCTGGGTGCCGCTGCTCGTGCTGATCGTCGCCCTGGGTGTGTACCCGCACCTCCTGTTCCACATCACCGACGGGGCCGTGAAGGTCGTCACCAGCGGTCTGCACACTGCCGCCGGCGGTGTGGCGGCCGGGGGGTAGTCCGTGCTCGCCGCCGCCGGCTTCCACGTCCCGAACCTCGACTACCACGCCCTCGCCCCCGAGATCGTGGTGGCGGCGACGTTGGCCGTCGTGCTCGTCGCCGACCTCTTCCTCGACGACGACAACAAGTGGCTTCTCTCCAACGTCTCCGGTTGGGGTCTGCTGGTCGCCCTGTTCTTCACCATCGAGCTCGGCGCGCGCGGCCACACCGCCTCGATGGTGGGCGGGGCGTACGTGGTCGACGACTTCGCCCTCGTCCTCAAGGGACTCTTCCTCGTCGTCGGCTACATCGTCCTTCTCATGTCGGCGAACTACGTCGAGGAGGGCGACTACTACGAGGGCGAGTTCTACTTCCTGATCCTGTGCTCGCTCCTGGGGATGGTCGTGATGTCGTCGGCGCGCGACCTCATCACGATCTTCGTCGCCCTCGAGACGCTCTCACTGCCCGCCTACATGCTCGCTGGATGGCGCAAGCGCGACCTGAGGAGCAACGAGGCCTCACTGAAGTACTACCTGCTGGGCGTGCTGGCGTCGGCCGTGATGCTCTACGGCATGTCGCTCGTGTTCGGCTTCTCCGGCTCGACGCTGCTCGTCGACATCGGCAAGGCCACGCAGGGAACGATCACCCACGCGCCCCTCGTCACCGTGGGCATCTTCTTCATCGCCGTCGGCTTCGCCTTCAAGGTCTCGGCCGTGCCCTTCCACTTCTGGGCACCCGACACCTACGAGGGCGCTCCCACCCCGGTCACGGCCTTCCTGTCCGTGGCGTCGAAGACGGGTGGGTTCGTCGCTCTGCTGCAGATCATCTACATCGGGTTCATCGGCCGCTCCGACGTCTGGGGCCCGATGTTCTGGGCGCTGGCGGCGCTGACCATGACGGTCGGCAACCTCATCGCCCTGCGCCAGACCAACATCGTCCGCCTGCTCGCCTACTCGTCGATCGCCCAGGCCGGGTACATCCTCGTTCCGTTTGCCGTGGCCGGGTCGAACACCAAGTCGATCCACAGCGCTTTCACGGCGTCGGTCGTGTACCTGCTGATCTACGCGGCGATGAACCTCGGTGCCTTCACCGTCGTCATCGCCGTGGCCCGCAAGACGCGGTCCGGCGACATCGCCTCCTTCGGCGGCCTCTACGAGTACGCGCCCGGGCTCACGGTGCTGATGACGGTGTTCCTGTTCTCGCTCGCTGGCATCCCGCCGCTCGCGGGCGCCTGGGCCAAGATCTTCGTGTTCCGCGCCGTGCTCGACTCGGGGACGTCGTCGGCCGTCGCCTTGGGGATCGTGGCCGCCGTCAACGCCGTGATCGCCCTCTTCTATTACGCGTCGGTCGCGCGGGTGATGTGGATGAGCCCGGTGCCCGACGGCGACCGCACGCCCATTCGGATCCCGGCCACGCTGCAGGCCGCATTGGGCCTCACCGTGCTCGTCGTCGTCGCCATCGGCATCTACCCCCAGCTCTTCGCCCACCTGGGTGACGTCGCATCGCTGGTGAGATAGCGGCGGTTCCGCCAGGGAATCGACTTCGTCGGCCGCCGCTGGTGGCCGTCAACTGCGGCTGAGAGCGAGGGTGCCCTCCGGTGAATCGCTTCACAAGTTTGCATCGCTGGAACGGCTGCGGCTTCACGATTTTCGAGCGATCACGACCGTACGAGCGCTTCAAAGTGAGCCGCGCCTCCAGAGCCGCGGTTCTGTCAGGCTCGGTCGCCCGTGCGTACGGCAGTCGCTGAACTCGTCAGGGAGCGCGCGCATCGGCTCGGGCCGGTGCCGTTCGAGGACGTCGTCGAGCTGGCGCTGTATCACCCCGAGCACGGGTTCTACAGCACCGGTGGGAGCGCCGGTCGGAGCGGCGACTTTCTGAGCAGCCCCGAAGTGGGGCCGCTGTTCGGCACCGTGCTGGCCAACGCCCTCGACGCCTGGTGGCGCGAGCTCGGCGAGCCCGATCCCTACGTCGTCGTCGAAGCGGGCGCCGGCCCAGGGACGCTCGCCCGCCATGTCCTCGACGCCCAACCGGCGTGCGCGCCTGCCCTCCGGTACGTCCTCGTGGAGCGCTCCGACCGGCTGCGCGACGTTCAGCACTCCAGGCTGCCGATGGAGCCGCCGCGGCAGGTGCTGGGCCCCGTCGTGGTCGACGACCCCGACGAGGGACCCCATCCCATGGCCGGCACCGGACCGCTGGTAACCGCCCTCGCCGAGCTGCCCCAGCGTCCGTTCGCCGGCGTGATCGTCGCCAACGAGCTCCTCGACAATCTGCCGTTCGGGCTTCTCGAGCTCACGCCCACCGGTTGGGCGGAGGTCCGCATCGACGAGCACCTCCGCGAGGACGTCGTGCCCGCGGAACCCGAGCTCGCACAGCATGCGGAGCGGCTGGCACCCGATGCCGCGGTCGGGGCCCGCATCCCCGTGCAGCGGTCGTCGGCCCAGTGGATGCGCAATGCCCTCGCCCTCGTCGAGTGGGGCCGTGTCGCCGTCGTCGACTACGCCAGCACGACACCCGAGCTCGCCCGGCGACCGTGGACCGAATGGGTGCGGACCTACCGGGCCCACGGCCCCGGCGCTCACCCCCTCGAGCACCTCGGTGAGCAAGACATCACTTGTGAAGTCGCCGTCGACCAGCTGCCTTCGCCTGACAGCATCCGCAGCCAGGCCGACTTCCTCCGCGCCCACGGCATCGACGCTGTCGTCGACGCCGCCCGTGTCGCGTGGCAGGCGAGGGCCCACATCGGCGACCTCGAGGCCCTGAAGCACCGCAGCCGCGTCAACGAAGGCGCGGCCCTGGTCGACCCCGACGGCCTCGGCGCTTTCCGGGTCCTCGAGTGGAGAGTGGGTAAGTAGAGTCCCGGCGGTTTCCACATGAAGGAGGCGGCATGACGGAAGCGACCATCGAGGCGTACTACCTGGAGGACCGCACCTTCCCGCCGCCCGACGACTTCCGGAAGCAGGCGCTGGCTTCTGACGACTCCCTGTACAAGGAGGCCGAGGCCGACTGGCAGGGCTTCTGGGCCCACCAGGCCCGGGAGCTGCTCACCTGGTTCGACGACTTCGAGTCCGTGCTCGAGTGGGACCTGCCGTTCGCCAAGTGGTTCCAGGACGGCACGCTGAACGTCAGTTACAACTGCGTCGACCGCCACGTCGAAGCCGGCCGCGGCGACAAGGTGGCGTACTACTGGGAGGGCGAGCCCGGCGACACCCGGGAGGTCACGTATGCCGACCTGCTCGACGAGGTGAGCCGGTTCGCCAACGTCCTGAAGTCACTCGGGGTGCAGCGGGGCGACCGCGTCGCCATCTACATGCCGATGATCCCCGAGCTGCCCGTCGCCATGCTGGCGTGCGCCCGCATCGGGGCACCGCACTCGGTCGTCTTCGGCGGTTTCTCGGCCGACGCCCTTCGCGGTCGCATCATCGACGCCGAGGCCAAGGTCCTCATCACCGCCGACGGCGGCTGGCGCCGTGGCGCGGCGGTGCCGTTGAAGGTCAACGCCGACGATGCGCTGGAAGGCACCGAGACGATCGAGCACGTCGTCGTCGTCCGGCGCACCGAGGAGGACGTGCCCTTCACCGAGGGCCGTGACCGCTGGTGGCACGAGCTGATGCAGGAGGCCGACGCCGACTGCGCGCCCGAGCGCATGGGCGCCGAGGACCTCCTGTACCTGCTCTACACGTCGGGCACGACGGCGAAGCCCAAAGGCATCATGCACACGACGGGCGGCTACCTGACCCACGTCGCCTTCACCCACAAGTACGTCTTCGACCTGCACCCCGACACCGACGTGTACTGGTGCGCGGCCGACATCGGCTGGGTCACCGGTCACAGCTACATCGTCTACGGACCGCTCGCCAACGGGGCCACGTCGGTGATCTACGAAGGTTCGCCCGACACCCCCGGCAAGGACCGGCTGTGGGCGATCGCCGAGAAGTACGGCGTCACCATCCTCTACACGGCGCCCACCGCCATCCGCACGTTCATGAAGTGGGGCACCGAGTTCCCGGAGTCCCACGACCTCTCCAAGCTGCGGCTGCTGGGGTCGGTGGGCGAGCCCATCAACCCCGAGGCGTGGGTCTGGTACTGGCAGCACATCGGCGGCGGCCGTTGCCCCGTCGTCGACACGTGGTGGCAGACCGAGACGGGCGGCATCATGATCTCGCCCCTGCCCGGCGTCACGACGCTCAAGC
Source organism: Actinomycetota bacterium (assembly GCA_902812475.1). Classification (GTDB taxonomy): domain Bacteria; phylum Actinomycetota; class Acidimicrobiia; order Acidimicrobiales; family AC-14; genus CADDZP01. Next base: position 21,731 of record CADDZP010000003.1, read on the forward strand.
CGGGGTCGGCGACGTTTCCCCTGCCTGCCATCGGCGCCGAGGTCGTCGACGACAACGGCAACAAAGTCGAGCGCGGCGGCGGCTACCTCACGCTCACCCGTCCGTGGCCGGGGATGTTGCGGGGCATCTACGGCGACCCCGAGCGCTACAAGGAGACCTACTGGTCGCGCTTCGAGGGCCGCTACTTCGCGGGCGACGGCTGCAAGATCGACGACGACGGCTACTTCTGGCTGCTGGGCCGGGTCGACGACGTCATGAACATCTCCGGGCACCGGGTGTCGACGACCGAGGTGGAGTCGTCGCTCGTCGATGACTCGCGGGTCGCCGAGGCCGCCGTCGTCGGGGCCAAGGACGAGACGACGGGCCAGGCGATCATCGCCTACGTGACCGTCCGCGGGAACGTCGAGGCCACCGACGGCCTGGGCGAGGAGCTGCGCGAGTCCGTGGCCAAGAAGATCGGCAAGTTCGGGCGCCCGAAGACCATCATCTTCACCGACGACCTGCCCAAGACCCGAAGCGGCAAGATCATGCGCCGCCTTCTCAAGGACGTGGCCGAGGGACGCGACCTGGGAGACACCACCACGCTCGCCGACCCCGCCGTCGTGGACGAGATCAAGCGCCGGGCCGAGCAGTCTCCCCAGGAGGACTGACCGCGGCCGCCGTCCCTGCGAACTGGACCTGGCGGGACGCCCCCGTCCCCGCCGGCCCGGCAGTCATCTTCGACATCGACGGCGTGCTGTCCGACGCTGCCAGCCGTCAGCACTTCATCGAGCGGGGCCGGCGGGACTGGCGCGCCTTCTTCGACGCGTGCGGCGACGACCCGCTGATCGAGGAGGTGGCCTGCCTCGTGCAGCTCCTCGACCCCTCCCTCGCCGTCGTGCTGCTCACGGGCCGGCCCGTCCGGGTCGAGCCCCAGACGCTCGCGTGGCTGCACCGCTACGGCCTGCGGTGGGACGTGCTGATCATGCGCGACCTCGGCGACTACTCGGTGGCACGCGAGTTCAAGCGGGACACCGTGTACGACCTCCGCCACCACGGATTCGACCTCAAGCTGGCCTTCGAGGACGACCGCCGCAACCTGGAGATGTTCCGCTCCGAGGGCATCCCCTGCGTCTACATCCACAGCGGCTATTACGACGATTAGTCGAGGGGGGAGAGAAACCCTCCCCCTCGAGCTCGCCCCACCCGGCGGTGCTCGCTGCGCTCGCGGGCGGTCAGCTGCACAGGCCGCCTGCGGCGGCGCGGGCAGCCGACGGTGACCCCCTCCGATGACGATTGATCTGACGGAACGCCGCAACCCCGCATAGCGTTGTACGGAACGTGGACAAGAACGTCTTCAAGACCTACATCCTGTTGGCGCTGCTCGGCGCCCTGTTCATCGGCATCGGCGCCTTCTTCGGCAAGGGCGGCGCCATCATCGGGCTGGTCATCGGGCTGGCCCTGGTCGGCGGGTCGTACTGGTTCTCCGACAAGCTGGCGATCAAGAGCGCCCGGGCCGTCCCGGTGTCCGAGCAGGAGATGCCCGACTACTACCGGATCGTCCGCGAGCTGGCCCAAGCCGACGGCGTCCCCATGCCCCAGCTGTACGTCAGCCCCGACGCCCAACCCAACGCCTTCGCCACCGGCCGCAACCCCAACCACGCGGCCGTGGCCGTCACCCAGGGCATCCTCAACGTCCTCACGTGGGACGAGCTCAAGGGCGTGCTGGCCCACGAGATGAGCCACGTCAAGAACCGCGACATCCTCATCGGCTCTGTCGCCGCCGCCGTCGCCATGGCGATCACGTTCATCGCCCGCATCGCCCTGTGGGGTTCGATGTTCGGCGACGACCGCGAGGGCGGCGGCAACATGATCGCCGTCCTGGCCCTGGCGATCCTCGCACCGCTCGCCGCCGCACTGCTCCAGATGTCACTCAGCCGCAGCCGGGAGTTCGAGGCCGACCGCAGTGGAGCGCGCCTCCTTCACGACGGCGAGCCGCTGGCCCGGGCCCTCGAGAAGATCGAGGCAGGCGCCCGGGCGATCCCGATGAACGTCGACCCCGCCCAGGCGCAGAAATACATCGTCAACCCGCTGACAGGGCGCAAGGTCCAGTTCGCCAACCTCTTCTCGACCCACCCGCCCACAGCCGAGCGCATCGCCCGGCTGCGCCAGCGGGAATGGGCCGCGTAACACAGCATCGGCTAGGCAGGAAGACAACCGAGGCGGGGAGAACGGCTAAAGCGTGAGATCGCGCGGGCGGGCGATATCGATCGTGGTCCTGGCCACGGTCGCCTTGGTGGCGGGCGCCGCCTGGCGCGCCACCGCGCAGATCGGTCCGCCGCCGACGACGGACGCACCGACGACCGACGCACCCACGACAGAGCCGCCGTCGACGACCACCAAGCCGACGACGACGATCCTCAAGCCGCCGCCGACGCAGGCACCGACCACCCAGCCGCCCCGCACGACGTTGCCGCCTCCGCCGCCGTCGTCCACGACGACCACGACGGCGAAGCCCGGGCCCCAGACGGTCCCGCCCGACGCGCAGGCCCAGATCAACGCCGTGAAGCGGACGCCGCCCAACAGCACCGCCGCCCTCGTGCAGGCGGTCAGCGCCCTCGAGCAGTTCGGGCTGACTCCCCAAGAGGCGATCAACGTCGGATTCGGCCACTTCCCGGTGGCGGGCATGGCCAACTGGTCAGACGACTGGCTGATGCCGCGCTTCACGCCCAGCTTCCATCTGCACCAGGGCAACGACATCTTCGCTGCCGGTGGGACCCCGATCCGCGCCGTGTACGACGGCACCGTCCGCTTCAGCGAGGAGCCGGTGGGCGGCAAGGACGTCTACCTGGACATGCCCTACGGTACCTTCTTCTTCTGCGCCCATGCGCAGGACTTCGCACCGGGGATCTCGAGCGGCCAGAGCGTCAAGCAGGGCACGATCATCGGCTTCGTCGGCGACACCGGTGACGCCCAGGGCGGCGCCACCCACTGCCACTTCGAGATGCATCCAAACGGGGGCGCGGCGGTCGACCCCAAGTCGACGCTCGACGGCTGGGTCAACGACGCCCTCGCCAACGTCCAGAACATCATCGCCGGTTACCAGGCGAATGCCCCCAAGGCCGTCGCCGCCGCCGGGTTCATCCGCCAGTTCGACGTCGGCGATCAGGGCATGTTCGCGGCGCCCGGGCGGGCACCCACGGGCCCGCTGCTGTGGGCCTCGTCGGTGAACCCCGCGGGTGGCACGTTGCGGCTGGCCCAGGCCGAGGTGGCCCAGGTCGCCGGCGAGGTCGACTGGGACCAGCTGTTGGCCCAACAGCAGGCGACCGAGAACGAGCATGAGCAGGTCCGGGGCGAGGTGCTGTCGATCGTGGACCCGCTGATGCCCCCCGCCCTCGCGGGCCTGTACCCGCCGCCGTCGCCGGGGTTCTAGTCCCGCAAGTTCTTGAACTGCAGGGGGATCCCGAAGTCCTCCTGCTTGAGGGCGGCGATGACCTGCTGGAGGTCGTCGCGCTTCTTGCTCTGGACCCGCAGCTGGTCCCCCTGGATCTGCGACGACACGCCCTTGATCCCGATGCTCTTGATGAACTTGTTGATCTCCCGGGACCGGGGATCGTCGATGCCGACGTTGAGTGTGGCCGTCTGCCGCACCGACCCCTTGGCCGCGTCCTCCACGTTGCCGTAGGCGACAGCCTTGAGCGGCACCTGGCGCTTCACCAGCTTCTCCTCGAGCACCTGCACGAGGGCCTTCAGGCGGTCTTCGGTGGACGAGTGCAGGTGGATCTCGTGGCCGGCCAGCTCCACCTCGGTGCCCGTGTTCTTGAAGTCGAACCGGTTGGTGACCTCGCGCTGGGCCTGGTCGACCGCGTTGCGGACCTCTTGCAGGTCGACTTCGGAGACGACGTCGAAACTCGGCATGCCCAAAACGGTAGTTTGATCGCTCCACGGGTCGGTGCCCGAGCGGCCAAAGGGAGCAGACTGTAAATCTGCCGGCTCAGCCTTCGGTGGTTCGAATCCACCCCGGCCCACGCAGGAAACCGCCTCCCCGCGTCGAACCCTTCCCTGACACGTACGTCAGTACTGGGGGTTCGTCGCGGTGCAGGTGATCTCGGGTCCTCGTGCCCTGTTGGTGGCGGTTGTCATGGCGGTCGTCGCAGTGCAGGTGGGCGGCGCCGTCGCGAGCGCCCACGCGGACGTCGGCCTGCCCGGCGCCTGCGCCTCGACCGACTGGCCGATGTTCGGGCACGACGCCGGACGGTCGTTCGCGTCTCCCGACAGCTGCATCGGCACGGCGGGCGCGGCGACCCTCCGTCCCAAGTGGTTCTTCAACACGAACTCGCCCGTGACCGCCCAGCCCACAGTCGTGGGTGGCACGGTGTACGTCGGCGACTTCGACGGCTTGTTCCACGCCGTGGGCGCGGCCGACGGGGTACAGAAGTGGAGCTTCAACGTCCACGACTGCAGCGCCGGGCACGCCTGTGACAACGACAACACCGACTACGGCGCCATCACCGACGCCGCCGCGGTGACCCGCATCGGCCACAAGGGAAGGGAACTGGCCGTCTTCGGCGGCGGGGCGACGCTGTTCGTCCTCGACGCCGTGACCGGACGGCAGCTGAGCGCCGTGTGCCTCGACCGGGTCGATGCAACGTGCCAAGGGGGCTCGGGCTACACGACCGAGATCGAGGCCTCACCGGTCGTCGTCGGCGGCGGGAACGGCGCGGCCGATGTGCTCGTCGGCACCGACGTCAACGAGCACGATCCGGCTGGTCCGGCCGGGCTCTATGACCTGACGCTCGGCCCCGACGGCTCGCTCACGCCGAAGTGGATGTTCGACCCCGAGACGGGGGCGACCGTGGCCGGTCTGCCGCCCGTGCAGGCGGCGCCGGGCGCCGAGCACGGGTGCGGCGACGTGTGGTCGTCGCCGACCATCGCCGCCGGCCTGGTGGTGTTCGGCACGGGTAACTGCGACCACCCGGACGAAGTGCAGTCCTCGACGGTCAAGCTCGTGGAGTCGACGTTCGCCCTGCATCTCGGCAACGGGTCTTTGGCGTGGCAGGCCACACCGCACGCGCCCTACACGTGCGACGCCCAGGGCAACTGCAGCGGCCTTGACCTCGACTTCGGCGCCACGCCGAACGCCCTGCGGAGCGCAGCCGGCACCGCGGTCGTCGGTGAAGGTGGCAAGGACGGCGTGTACTACGCCTACAACAGCGACGGCTCGCTCAGCTGGAAGGCGCAGGCCGCCACGGCGTCTGACATCGGCGGCATGATCGGGAGCACGGCCGTGGGCCAGCTCGGGGCGCTCCACGGGAACCACCCCGCCGTCTTCGCGGCGAGCGCCATCCCGGTGAGCACGGCCGATACCCAGGGAAGCCTCCAGAGCGACGGGCAGAACCCCAACCAGGCCTTCGGCGTGCATGCGATCGACGCCGTGACGCACCAAGTGGTCTGGGACGCGCCGTCGGGGCCGGCCTACGGCGCCGCCGTCTACGACAACGGTGTGGTGTTCGTGCCCGACACGTTCAGCGACTCGCTGCTCGCCCTCGACGCTGACACCGGCGCGGTCCTGCGGTCCCAGCCGCTGAACGCCCCGCCCGCGTCGCCGGTCGCCATCTCCGGCAACTCGCTCTACGTGGGCGCCGGCACCGACGTCGACGGCGTCGGCGGCGTCTGGGGGTTCCAGACCACGCCGTAGCGGCGCCCGATCTCGTTCTTGGCGCAGAAATGTGCGGGGTCCGCACATTTCTGCGCCGAGAACGCGGCGTTGAGCGGGTCAGAGGAGTCGCTGGAGCTCGACGACGTCGAGCCAGCGGCCGAACTTGCGGCCGACTTCCCTCTCGGTGCCGACCAGCTCGAATCCGCAGGAGCGGTGGAGCGCGATCGACGCCTCATGGTCGCCGACGATGCGAGCGATCACGGAGTGGAAGCCGTGGGTGGTGGCCAGCGTGAGCAGCTCGCCGAGCAGCAGGCGGCCCACGCCACGGGTGCGACGGTCTCGGCGCACGTAGACAGAGTCCTCGACGGTCGTGGAGTAGGCGGGCCGGTCCTTGTAGGGCGAGAGGGATCCGAAGCCGACGACCTCGCCGTCGTCGACGGCCACGATCGCCGGATGGGCCCCGGAATGAGCGGCGAGCCATTCCCGTTGTTGGTCGTGGGAACGCGGCACGAGGTCGAAGGTCACGGTCGACTCGACGACCTCCAGGTTGTAGATCTCACGGATGGGCTCGGCGTCGGCGGCCTGGGCCGGCCTGACTAACATCGAGAACCCCTGTCGAGAATTCATTGCCCCCTTAGCTCAGTCGGCAGAGCACAGCCATGGTAAGGCTGGTGTCGTCGGTTCGATTCCGACAGGGGGCTCTCGAGAAACAACCAAATGCCTTGGCGGCGTAGCTCAGTTGGCAGAGCACTCGGCTCATAATCGAGGAGTCGGCGGTTCGAGTCCGCCCGCCGCTACCAACAGGTAGAGGAGACCAGCAAGGACATGGCCAAGCAGAAGTTCGAGCGCTCCAAGCCCCACCTCAACGTGGGGACGATGGGCCACATCGACCACGGCAAGACAACGCTCACCGCGGCCATCACCAAGGTCCTGCACCAGCGCAACCCGAACGTCGCCTTCACCGCCTTCGACCAGATCGACAAGGCGCCGGAGGAGAAGGCGCGGGGCATCACCATCTCCATCGCCCACGTCGAATACGAGACCGACAAGCGCCACTACGCGCACGTCGACATGCCCGGCCACGCCGACTACATCAAGAACATGATCACCGGCGCCGCCCAGGTCGACG
>CADDZP010000004.1 GCA_902812475.1 Actinomycetota bacterium
ACCACACCCGCCCCGCCCGATGTGCCCGTACTGCAACTCGCTCGCCCACACGTGGGACGCCATGTCGGGCCGGGGGCGGGTGTGGTCGTTCGTCGTCGCCCACCCGCCCCTGCTGCCGGCGTTCATGGAGGTCGCGCCCTACAACGTGGTGGTCGTCGAGCTCGACGAGGATCCGATGATCCGCCTCGTCGGCAACCTCCTGGAGACGCCCGACGGCGCCATCAACGAGGTCGACCCGGCGACCATCCGCATCGGCGAACCGGTGCAGGTCGTGTTCCAGCCCGCGGGGGAAGACGTGTCCCTCCCCCGCTGGGTAAGGACTTAGCGCGCCCGGCCCGACACCCGACGCATGCGCCGCGGGAGGCGAGATCGCTGACCCGTCTGGAGGTTTACGGCAATGTCCGAAAGGGAACGGAGCGCACCACGGAGGGTGAATCCTCCGGAGGGCTCAGAGGACGTCGGCGAAGCCAGGGGCCGAGGTGGCATTTCCAGCAGTGCGGGGGAAGGCTGACACCTTCCTCGACGAGTCAGGCAAGTTCTATGCGTTGCTTGCCGACGTCGTCGTCCGGATTCCCCGGCCGCCGTTCAAGCTGAAGGAGATCGCCCGCCAGACGTGGTTCATCGCGTCGGTCTCCCTGCTTCCTGCCCTTCTCCTTACCCTTTCTTTCGGTCTCGTTATCGGTCTCGAGGTCTACAACATCACCCGCCAGTTCGGTGCGGACTCGGCCCAGGGCGCGGCCATGGTGCTTGCCATCGTGCGCGAGATCGGGCCGCTCGGGACAACGTTCATGATGGCGGCGGCCGGGGGTACCGCGATCACCGCCGACCTCGGCGCCCGCAAGGTGCGCGACGAGATCGACGCCATGAAGGTGATGTCGGTCGATCCCATCAAAGACCTGGTCGTGCCCCGGGTCATCGCCGCCGCCCTGGCGACGCTGCTGATGACGGCCATTGTCATCGTCGGGGGCATCTTCGGCGGCTACCTGTACGCCGTCGTCCTGAAGGGCACGAACTCGGGCGCCTACTTCCAGGGCTTCAACACCCTGGCCCGCATGCCCGATCTGTACCTCGCCCTCACCAAGGGCTTCGTGTTCGGCATCGTGGCCGCGTCGATCTCGGCGTGGAAGGGCCTCTACGCCAAGTCCGGTCCTTCGGGCGTCGGCATGGCCGTGAACCGCGGTGTCGTGCTGACCCTCGTGGCTCTGGTGGTGGTCAACCTCATCATGACCTTCGCCTACTTCTCCCTCGTCCCCGACGCCATCAGGTAGCGAGCGCGCATGGCCCTTCCGCTGAACATCGAGAACGTCAGCGAGGCGTTGTCGCCCGTCATCCAGCCGTTCCGGATCGCCGGACGGGTGGGGCGGCTGTCGGCTCGGGCCCTGTTCAACGTTCCCGCCGCCTTCAAGTACCGCTCGGTGATCGCCAACCACATCAGCGACGTCGCCGTCGGCGCGGGCGCTTATGTCGTCGGCGCCGGCGCCGTGATCGTGATCGTGGTCATGACCGCGGTCGTCGGCATCCAGACCAGCCTCGAGGGCACCAAGGGCCTCGAGCTCATCGGCGCCCAGGACCTGGTCGGCTTCGTCTCCGCCTACGCCAGCATCCGCGAGATCGCACCGCTCATCGCCGGCGTGATCTTCGCCGCTCAGATCGGCGCCCAGTTCACCGCCGAGCTCGGCGCCATGCGCATCTCCAACGAGATCGACGCCATCGAGGTCATGGGCCTGCCGTCGATGCGCTACCTCGTATCGACCCGCCTGATCGCCTCGATGATCGTCGTCCTGCCGCTGTACGTCATCGGGCTCTACATCATGCTGCTGACGACCAAGTTCACGTCGGTCGCCATCTTCCACGTGCCGAGCGGGACGTACAGCGAGTACTTCAGCCTCTACCTGCAGCGGCTCGACGTGTTCTACAGCGTGGTGAAGATCATCGTCTTCATCACCCTCGTCACGTTCATCCACTGCACGTACGGGTTCCACGCGTCGGGCGGCCCGGAGGGTGTCGGGCGCGCCGTCGGGCGCTCGGTCCGGCTGTCGGTCACGCTGATCTTCGTCCTCAACTTCGTCCTGTCGCTCATGTTCTGGGGTGGCGGCACGTCCGTTCGCTTCTCGGGGTAGGCCGGTGTCGACGCGGTTGGCGCCTGCGGTCCTGGGGAGGGTGATCGGCGCGTTGCTCGCGGTGGCGGTCCTGGTCGCCGGTGCCCGAGTGCTGCGCAGCCCGTCGCACCAGATGATCGTCACCGCCGAGTTCGACCGGGCCGGGCTGAACGTCCGCCCGGGCTACGAGGTGCGGGTTCGCGACTACCCGGTCGGCACCATCAGCGACGTCACCGTCGACCGCAAGACGTTCGACGCCATCTACACGCTCAAGCTCGACAACGGCACCGCTGTCGCCCGCGACACCAAGGCCGTGCTCGCGCCGAAGACGCTGTTCGGCGACAAGTACGTGCAGCTCGACCCCGCCGTCCCCGGTCAACCGCAGCTGCAGAACGGCGATCACATCGCCAAGGCCAACACACAGGACCCTGTCGAGATCCAGCAGGTGTTCGACGAGGCCACACCGCTCCTGCAGGCCCTCGACCCGCCCCGCTTCGGCGCCGCCCTGGCCTCGATCAGCCAAGGCCTCGCCGGCGAGGGCGACGACCTCCGGCGGCTCACCGAGGGCTGGACCGACGTCATGCAGGAGTTCGCCAATCGCGGCGCCGATCTCCAGACCCTGCTCACCAACGTGCCCGGGGCAGCGGGGACCTTCGCCGAGCGCAGCCAGGACCTGACCACCGCCGCCGACGACCTGGGGAAGGTGGCGGCCGTCCTCGCCAAGAACGAGCCGTCGCTCGGACCCCTGCTCGAGCAGAACGCCCAGCTCGCCGACAAGGCCGCCGACCTCCTCTCGAACCAGCCCGCCCGCCTCGGCCGGATCATCCCCGACATGGTCGACGTCGTCGCCCTGACCGACGAGATGCCCGGCCGCATCGCCAAGTTCGCCAAGAGCGTCCGCTACAACCTCCGCGGCACCGCCAACATCATGTCGAGCGGGTGGATCCAGACCCGCGTCACCAACACCTTCATCATCAACTGGGGGACGATCTACGACGCTCCCGGTCAGTACGGCGAGTACAACGGCGGCACCGGGGTCACCCCCGACGTCGACGTCACGGGGATGCCAAACCGCAACATCCCCATCCCGTTGTCGCCGTCGCAGCAGGCGGCCAGCGACACCGGGCTGGACACCTTGCTGAACGGCCTCACCGGGGGCCACAAGTGAGCGGCAGCCGGTGAGGGGGACGTTCATCAAGCTCGGCGCCTTCGTCGTCGCCAGCATCTTGTGCCTGGCCTGGCTCGGCAACCAGATCGGCCAGCTGCGGGGCCCGGCCGGCGCCTTCCACAAGACCTACGCCCTGAAAGCGTCGTTCACCGACGCAACCGGTCTGGTGAAGGGCGACGAGGTCCGCCTCGCCGGCGTGCGCATCGGCAAGGTGGCGGGCCTCCAAGTGGATCGCGGCCAGGCACTCGTCTCGATGAGCGTCGACGACGCCTACAAGCTCCCCGCCGAGTCCCGCTTCGAGCTCCACTGGAAGAACCTGCTGGGCCAGCGCTACGTCGAGGCCGTGCCGCCGGACGGCGCGTCGCTGCACGGGCCGGTGCTGAAGAGCGGGACCGCGCTCGGCGCCGACCGCACGCAGGACGCTGCCGATCTCTCCGAGTTGCTGAACAACACCGAACCTCTTCTCGCCCGCCTCGACACCAACCGTCTCAACGACCTGATGACGACCGTGGCGGCCGCCATGCACGGCCGCGAGGACGAGCTGAACCTGGCCATCGGGAACTCGGCCGACCTCGTCCAGACGCTGGCCGAGCGCTCGGACGTCATCGCCAAGAGCATCAGCGAGTACGCCACCCTGCTCGACGGCATCGCCAGCCACGACGCCGAGGTCCGCCAGCTGCTCGACTCGCTCGCGGGCACGTCGCAGACCCTCGCCCAGCGGGCCAACGACCTCGGCGACGCCGCCGGCCAGACCGGCCAGTTCACGACCGCCCTGGCCCACGTCCTGGCCGCCAACGAGAGCTCCCTCGACGGCGTATTCGGCGACACCAAGACCCTGCTCGACCGCATCGTCTCGGACAAGGCGGTGCTCGCCAAGGCGCTCCAGACCCTGCCGTGGACGACCTCGGCCATGATCCGCTTCACCAGCAGCGGCGACTGGATCAACGCCTATGTCCGCGGCGCCGGCGTCATCGACTCCTACTTCTCCGAGCCCCGCGTCGGGCCCGACTACAACAACATCGGGCCTGACGATCCCAAGGGCGGCGACCCCATCCTCGGCCAGCCCCGCGTCCCGGTCCCACCCGTTCCCACCGCCGACGCCGGCGTCGTGGCCGTCAACCCGCCACCCGGCTCCGACCGTGACGGCCAGCCGCAGCAACAGCAGCAGGGGCTGGGCACCCTGCTCGCCCCGCTGACCGGGGGGAACAAATGACCGAGCGGAACATCCGCCGGTCAGCCCTCATCGGCCTCGCGGTCACCTTTGCCTTCATGGCCGGTGCCTACGTCATCGGCGGCATGAAGATCTTCCACCGCAGCTACGCGATCAAGGCCGTGTTCAGTGACGCCAGCGACGTCGGCTCCGGCGATCCCGTGCGCGTCGCCGGCATCGACGTGGGCAAGGTGACCTCGATCGAACGGCAGCCGCATTCGGTCGTGATGGGCCTGCAGATCAACAAGGGCGTGAAGCTCTCGCAGGGGATCACTGCCTCCATCCGGCTGCGCACGCTCCTCGGCAAGAAGTTCGTCGACATCGCCGATCCGGGGACCGGACCGGAGCTGGCGGCGGGCACTGTCATCCCCGAGAGCCGGACCAAGCCGGCGACCGACGTCGACCAGGTGATCACCGCCTTCCACGGCTCCGTGCAGCGCACCGATGTCGAAGCGGTCAACGCCGTCATGGAGTCGTTCGACAAGGTCATGGCGGGCCGGGCCGGCGACGTCAGCCGCCTCCTCCAGGGGTTGAGCTCACTGTCGACCAACCTGGCCGGACGCAAGGCCGACATCGACCGCCTCATCGCAGCCAGCGACCAGCTGTCGAAGGCCGTCGACGACAGGCGGGTGGCGCTGGGCACGAGCCTCGACGGCATGGCCACCGCCCTCGACGCCTTGTCGGCCCGGCGCAACGACTTGACGTCTCTCATCGACGGCGTCAAGCAGCTGTCCGACCATCTGGCCCCGCTCATCGACCGCAACCAGGGAACCCTCGACGCCACCCTGTCCGACCTCATCCAGGTCGCCCAGGTCCTCAACGACAGGAACGCCCGCATCGGCATCGCCCTCGACCAGCTGCCCGACGACATCCACAGCCTGCGCAAGGTCACCAAGGGCGGTCCGTGGATCAACGTCTACACCGTCGGCTTCCCGGGCACGCCGTATCTGGCCAAGCCGATCGATCTCGGAGACAACAACGGCCGCGACCCCGCCAAGACGGGCGGCCTGCCCCAGCTCTGGCTCCGCCCGCCGCCACATGACCAGTCGATCGACGTCGGCGGCATCAAGGTCGACACCGAGGACCACAGTCAGCCCGCGCCCCAGGGGTACTGGAGCTCCTGATGGACGACCGGGACCTCCGCCGCTCGAACGTCCGCCGCCTCGTGACCGCCGCCGTCGTCGCCGCCTTCGGCCTGGCCAGCCTCGGGCTGTGGGGCGTGCCCGTCCTCGCCAACCCCCTCCAGGCCAAGAGCCTCGAGGTCACCGCCGACTTCCCCCAGACCATCGGCCTCTATCCCGGGTCGCGCGTCCTGGTGCAGGGTGTGTCGGCCGGGTCGGTGAAGGCCGTGAAGGCGGCGACGGACCGGGTGCGGGTGACGATGTCGGTGCACGACGTCTCCCTCGACCCCAACGCCATCGCCACCGTGCGGCTGCGGTCGCTCATCGGCGCCCGCTACGTCGAGCTCTCGCCCGTGTGGTCGGGGACGGGCCCCAAGCTCGAGAGCGGCGCCCACATCCCCCTCGAGCGCACGCAGGTGCCCGCCGAGGTCTCCGACTTCACCGACGAGACCAACCGGGTGATGCGTGAGATCGACGCTCGAGCCCTGGGGCGCCTCGTGCACGAGATGGGCAGCGCGTTGGAGGGCAACGGCGGCGCGTTGGGAGGCGTCGCGTCGGGCATGGCCCAGGTCGGCCAGTCGGTCGCCGCCCAGGCGCAGCAGCTCGACGAGTCGCTCCAGCAGCTCCAGCGGGTCATCGGCACGTTGGCGTCCAAGGACAACGACATCGTGCGCATCCTGAGCTCGTCGACCGCGGTGAGTCAGGCGCTGCTGGCCCAGCAGGGCTCACTGGACGCCGGCATCACCGGGCTCGACAAGCTCCTCGACACGCTCACCGACTTCACGAGCAAGGAGAAGGACAAGATCGTCAGGGCCGTGCAGCTCTTGTCGACGACCGGCAAGCAGCTCGCCGACCACGCCGACGGCTGGTCACGCATCGTCAACGAGGTCCCCTACTACGCCTACGGCTGGTACAACGCCATCCACCACGACGGCAGCCACTTCTACATGATGGAGCAGATCTCGGGGATCATGTTCCTGCCCTATCCCCACCAATTGAACGAGGGCGGGGGCCCCGGGGATGCCGGCGACGACCACACCGTCTATCCCTCGGTGGACTTCAGCTGCTCGGCGGCCCGGGCCATCGTGCCGTGGCAGGTGGACCCGACGGTGTACACGGGCCCTGGCCCGCTGCTGCCCGCCTACAGCTCGCCCGACGGCCGCTTCAAGATCGACAACACGCCGAACAACTCCGCCAAGGAGCCCGGGTACGAGGGGGGCCAGCCCGAGACGGCGCCGCCGCCCGACCCGAGCGGGTGCCACCCTCAGCACAACCTCCCCCCCAACGGAGGAGAGACACATTGAGCGCGACGACGCTCAAGCGCGTGCTCGGGATCGGCCTCGTCGTGGTCGTCGCCGCCGCCGGCTTCCTGTTCTTCCGGCCGAAGAACAACGCCCACCACTACTCGGCCGTGCTGGCCGACGCGTCCGAGCTGGTCCGCAACAACAGCGTCCGCCTGAAGGACGTCCAGGTGGGCAAGGTGACGTCGATCAAGGTCGACGGCCTGCACGCCAAGGTGGGCTTCACGGTGGCGAAGGACGTGCGCCTGCCGGCCCAGACGAGCGCCGTCGTGCGCCAGACCAGCATGCTCGGCGAGATGTTCATCGACCTCGAGCCCCAGGGCGACGGCTCGCTCCCGGACGGGGCGACGATCCCGCTCTCGCGTACCCGTCGGGCGGCTCAGCTGGAACAGGTCGTGCAGCTCGGCGGCCAACTCGTCAACCAGGTCACGGCCGACAACTTCAACAGGATGATCAATGCCTTCGACGACGCGTGGGGCGGGCATCCGGAACGGCTGCAGAACCTGTTCGACGCCATGGCGGGCGCGTCCCAGAACCTCGACGCCAACCGTGAAGCGCTGGGCCAGACGATCGACAAGGTCGAGCAGGTGGCCGCTGGGCTGGCACCGCACACGGCCGAGCTGGCGGCGTCGGTCAACAATTTCGCCGCCGGCCTTCGTGCCCTCGACGGCCACCGTGACCAGCTCGGGCAGTTCACGACCAGCCTGAAGCACCTCTCGGACTCGGCATCCGATCTGCTGGTGAACCACGAGGCCAAGCTCGCCGCCAGCGGCAAGCAGGCGAAGGACGTCCTCGACCAGATCGTCGCCAACCTCGACGACTTCGAGAAGGGCCTGTTCGCCCTTCCCGACTTCAACCTCGGCTGGCAGTGCACCGTCCAGGGCAACTGGATCCAGGAGCTCCAGGCCGTCTATCCCGAGGTGGCCCGCATCGACACCGGCGGCGGCCACTGCAACCCCGACCAGGGGCCGCGCGGCCGTCAGGAGCAGGGCCAAGTGCAGGTGACGGGCACGCCGCCGATGCCGCAGATCAACGACCCGGCTCACACCGGCGACGTCAACCTGGGCGCGGGATCGGCCAACGGCAACTCGGGCCAGGCGCCCTCGTCCTCAAGGGACGGCGGCCTCTCGGCTTTCATGATGTCCACAGCGAGCGGCGGACGGTGATGCCATGAGCGATTCGACGGCGAGCGAAGCTCGACGGCGTCGCTCGGGACTGAGCGTCGCCGAAGGCGACACCATTGGGGCCGATAGGCCATGAAGTTCACCCGCCGCCACCTGATCAACCTCATCCTCGTCGCCGTCACCGGCGTCGTCGCCATCGCCTGGGCGGCGGTGGGCCTGGCCGGCATTCGCTTCGACAAACCCAAGATGATCACCGTCGAGCTGGCACAGTCGGGCGGTGCCCTGCCCGGCGCCGAGGTGAGCTACCTGGGCGTCCCCATCGGCAAGGTGTCGAGCGCCCACCTGACTCCGAACTCGGTGGAGCTGAAGCTGAGCGTGCGGCCCAAGGGCCCTATGGCGCGCGACCTGCGGGCCGACGTCCGCCAGAAGAGCTCGCTGGGTGAGCCGTTCGTCGACCTCTCCCCCGTCAACCCGCCGGCACCGGGGAACCGGATACGACTGGCGGCGTCCGCCGACCCGAACGGCGCCGTCATCCCCGTCGACCGCACGAGCGCGCCGCAGCCGCTGTACAACCTGCTCGGCAACCTGAACAACGTGCTCGTCAACATGAACCCCAACGACCTGAGCGGCCTGTCCCAAGGACTGTCTGGCCTCGTCGGCCACGAAGACGACATCCGCAACGGCCTGGCAGCGTGGGCCCAGGTCGGCCAGGTCATCGGCCAGCACCATGCGGAGCTCGGCGACCTCCTGTCGGCCTCGGCTCAGCTGGCGTCCGCTCTCGACAACAACCGAGACCAGCTGGCGGGCGCCATCTCCGGCTACGCCCGCCTGGGTCAGACCCTTGCCAACCACACGGCCGAGCTCGAGGACATCCTGAAGAAGGGCGCCCAGTTCGGGACCGTGGGGAACTCGCTGCTCACCGACGCCGATCAGCCGCTGGAGCAAGGCGTGCTACCCGGCCTCGACACCACCTTCCACACCATGGCGACGCGGCCCACGAAGGTGCTGGAGAGCATGTACTGGGTGCCGGAGTTCATGGAGAAGGTCGGCTACGTCCTCGACGGCACCACGATGAACATCGGCGTCGGCAACAGCTTCCCCCTGTTCCCGACCTACCAGCCCAACATGGCCGTGCCCATCTACGGCGAGGGGCTGCGCCTCGACAAGATCTTCCTGCCCACGGTCGCCCAGAAGATCGAGCTCGACCTCAGCCCTCCCCAGGGCATGCAGGGCCAGGCGCCACCGGTGATGCTGCGCATCCTCAGCCCCGACGAGGCGGCCAAGGCCATGCGGAGCCCCGCCGACCTGGCCCAGGTCCAGCAGCAGGAGCAGCAGAAGATCCAGACGGAGGGTCCGAGCGAGACGCCGTAGCCCTGCGGGCTAGAGCACCTGCACGGACGACACTTTGTGGTCCTTCTCCTGTACGGTGACGAGGAGGCCGGTGTGCACGAGTTGGGGCTGCGACTGGCTCCCCTCGGAGGTAACTGTTTGATCGACGACCACGAAGAAGGTCGCCCGGCCACCGGAGACGGACTGGATGCGAGGGCCGACGACGATGTCGCCGGAGCTGACCGACTTGTTGGCGGCGATCCGCTGGGTGAAGTCGGCCCCCATGGCGGAGCGGAAGTCCCGCTCGAAGCCGGAGGTGCCGAGGTCGAGGACCCGCTGGACGTCGGCGTCGAGCCGCTTGTAGTCGAACGAGGTCACGGCCACGGCGAAGTTGCGGACGAGAGCCGTGTCGGCGCCGGACGCCTTGGGGAGGTTGCGACCGGACCCCAGCAGGGCGACCAGCTCGAAGGCGAGCAGGGCGACGAGCAGGGCCAGGACCACCCAGCCGATGACACCGGCTCGCACGCGGCGCCCGCCGGTGGGGATGTCGACAGCAGCGGTGACGCCGGCCACGAGCCGATCGTACCGTCGAGGTCGTCACGCCAGCGGGCGACGTGGGTGACGGCTGCGATCCTCGCCGTCATCGTCGCCGCCCTGGCGATCGTGCTGGCGACGCGGGGCGAGAGCGCCCGAGACCGACAGAGCGACGTGAAGAACACCTCCGAGAAGTTCGCCATCGCGCTGTCGACCTACGACTATCGCCACCTCGACCGCGACCTGGCGAAGGTGCGGGGCATGGGGATCGGCAACTTCCGGTACCAGTACGAGGACGTCCTCGGCGCCAACTCCTTCACCAAGGCCCTGAAGGACAACCAGGCCGTGGCCACGGCCAAGGTCAAGAGCGGTCCCTTCGTCGTCGCCCTGGCCAAGCACGACGCCCGCACGTTCACCGTCGTGTCCCAGACGATCAAGGGCAACTCGGCGCCGCAGGGCCAGACCCGCACCGTGCGGGTGGAGACAATCCTCGTGCGCACGCCAGCCGGCTGGCGGATCGACTGGGTGCAGATCAGCTAGCTAGTGGAGCGCTGATGCCCGAGCTGCCCGAGATGCAGGGCCTGGCCGAGCGGCTCGACGCCGCGCTGACGGGTACGACGTTGAGTGGCGTCGAAGCGCTGCAGTTCTCGGCCCTGAAGACGGTCGTCCCCGCGGCCGACGCCGCCGTCGGCCACAAGGTCGCGCGGGTGGGCCGGCGCGGCAAGTACGTGCTGATCGACTTCGACGACGGCCTGCGCATCGCCGTGCATCTGTCCCAGGGCGGCCGGGTCGACTTCGAGGACACGCCCAAGCGGACGCGGCCGAAGGGCGCCGTGGTCCGCTTGCGCTTCGAGGGCGGACCCGACGTGCTCGTCAAGGAGTACGGGACCGAGCGCAAGGCGGCCTGGTGGGTGCTGGCGAAAGGAGACTCGGGACCTCTCGACGGGCTCGGTCCCGAGCCCGACTCCGACGAGTTCGCCACGCTGATCCGCACGGGTCAGGACAAGCGCCGGGTTCACACCATGCTCCGTGACCAGCGCACCGTCGCCGGCATCGGCCGCGGCCACACCGACGACATCCTCCACCGGGCCCAGATCTCGCCCTACGCGACGCTCGCCTCCCTTTCCGCCGACGAGCGCGAGCGCTTGTTGGCGGCCGTGCACGAGGTCCTCGACGCCGCCCTCGTCGGTGAGCGCAAGCGCAAGGGCGGCCTCCCCACCAAGCTCAACGACCGCTTCGTCGTCCACGGCCGGGCCGGTCTCCCCTGCCCACGCTGCGGCGACGACCTCCGCCGCGTCTCCTACGAGTCCCACGAAGTCGCGTACTGCCCCACCTGCCAAACCGGCGGCAAGGTCCTCGCCGACCGCCGCCTGTCCCGTTTGATCCGTTGAACCGCGGCTGACCGAGCGGTACGTTCGCCGCGCCGCCTCCCCCCGCAGATTTTTCCGACCGCTCATTTGGTTGTGATCGGGCTGTCAATCGCCGAGATCACCACCAATCGAGCCGTCCAAACTGATGGGAGCAGGCGTGCGACGTGTCTTCACGGCCCGCGAGTCCGGGCTCAGTCGTGAATCACTTCGCTGGGGTGAGCGCAAAGGTCGATGGCAACGAGTCGACCGTGGCGTCTACCTCGACGGCGCCGAGCGGGCGACCGCGTTTGACCTCGCCCGAGCGCGGGTCCTCGCAGCCAGGAGCGTCGCCCGAGGGACGCTCGCTGGGATATTGCACGGTCTCGACAGCGTCACTCTGAGGGGCGAACCGACGCGTGAGCAGCGCCCGCCCTGGTTGCGAGTTGAGACACTCGGCGGTGTGCCGTGCGCTGACGGTCTGACGACCTTGCTCGACCTTTCCGCCGTCCTCGACGATCGGTGTTGGGAGCACGCCCTCGAGTGCGCGCTTCGCAAACGGCTCCTCTCCCTCGCCGACGTAGAGGCGGTACTGCCGGAGCTCGGCCGACGACGCACGCCAGGAACGAAACGCGTTCGGCGCGTGCTTGCGCTGCGGCCGGCTGGGGCGGCGGCGACGGAGAGCCTGCTCGAGACACTCATGGTGCAGCTCATCAGAGAATTCGGCCTGCCAGAGCCGGTGCGGCAGCTCGTGGTCTACGACTGCCACGGCGAGTTCGTGGCCCGGGTCGACCTGTGTTGGCCGGAGCTGGGGCTGTTCATCGAGCTGGACGGCCAGCAGCATCCCGGCCAGCCGGTGTACGACGCCCGGCGGGAGACGGCCGTCGTGGCTGCGACCGGATGGCTCGTCGGCAGGTTCACCTGGTACGAGGTCACGCAGGTCCGGCGCCAGACCGCCCTCCGCCTCGCCGCCAGCGTCGGCCAGGCCCGGCGTCGGCCGCTGGCGAAGTCGGCATGATCCGCGACGGTGTCACACCCGGCTCGTACGCTTCGAGCGTGAACCCACGGCAGCGCGAGGTGCGGGACGACCTCCTGCTCTACGGCCACGAGCGCCCGACGGTCGACCGCGAAGCCACGCAGACGTTGCGCCGCCGCCTCGTCGACGAGCTCACCGCCCTGGCCGCCGGCGTCGACGGCAGCGACTGGATCCGCGTCGACAAGCACCGCCTGTCCCAGGCCCACACCTGCGCGGGGTATCTCCGGGCGCGCAGCAGCGAGGAGTTCGGATGGAGCGTCGCCAACGTGCGCGGGAAGGTGCTCCACCGCGCCCTTGAAGGTCTCATCATGTCCGCGTACCGGCGAACGCCCCTCGAGCTGGCGCACAGCGCCATCGACGAGCTCGCCGAGGACGACGACGAGCGCACGCCAGGGCCCTTCCTCGCCGCCCTCTCCCAGGGCGAGCGCCAAGACCTCGCCCGCGACATCAACGACCTGCTGGTGAAGTTTGTGGCGGACTGGCCTCCCGTGCTCGCCGGTTGGTCCCCGCGCATCGAGTCGCCGGTGAAGCTGGCTTTCGGGTCGATCCACCTCCAGGCCCAGTTCGACCTCTCCCTCGGCGTCCCGCTCGGCGACGAGGCCCGCACGTTCATCGTCGACTTCAAGAGTGGATGGCAGCAGAACGACCACCGGCTCGAAGCGCGATTCTACGGCCTGATGGAGATGCTGCGGTCCCGCGTACCGCCGTACCGGGTGGCGACCTACTACCTCGACAGCGGCGAGTACACCGTCGACGACGTCGACGAAGAACTGCTGCGCGCCACGTCGGACTGGCTGATCGAAGGCGTCCGCCGCATCATCCTGGCGAGCTCCGACGACCCGGTGACGTATGAGCCCAGCGCCGCGTGCCGGTGGTGCCCGGCGCGCCACGACTGCACCGACGGCCAGGAGTGGCTGACGACGTTCGGCCGCCACTCGACGCCCGCCCCGGCGTGACGCTTTCGATACGACAAGCGACCTCCGAAGACATCACCGCAGTGCTCAACCTGTGGCAGCGAGCGGCCGGACCAAGCGCTCTGGTCGACGAGGCCAACGACATCGAGCGTCTGCTCGACACGCCCGCGAGCCCTCTGCTCGTGGCCGACGACGGTGGCGCACTCGTCGGATCGATCATCGCCGCATGGGACGGCTGGCGAGGGAACCTCTACCGCCTTGCCGTCGTCCCTGAAGCGCGCAGTCGCGGCGTCGGAACCCGGCTCGTCCGAGCAGCGGAGACGGCCCTCGCCACGCACGGCTGCCGCCGCGTGACCGCCCTCGTCCACCTCGAGCTCGGCGACGCCGGCCCCTTCTGGGCCCGAGTCGGCTACGACCACGACGCCGAGGTCGGTCGCTTCGTCCGCAATCTCGTCTGAGGCAACTCTCCGTTTGGAGTACAGGCGACGCGAGAGCTACTGGCGGTAGTCCTCGACCGTCGAGGCGTCCCGGACCGTGGCGGCGTCGGGGTCTTCGCCCCTGTCACGGAGCCCGCGGCGCTGGCGGAGGAGGTCCCAGCACTGGTCGAGGGCGACCTCGAGCTTCTGGAGGCGTTCGGCGTCGCCTCGGGCCAGGCCCTGGCCTTCGGAACGCTGGCGCAACTGATGCTCCTCGGCGACCAGGTCGTCGATGCGCTGGATGAGGTCGTGATCGTCCATGCCGCTCCTCTACCGCTCGGTCTCTCAGTGCGTGGCGCCGAGGCGCAGCTCGGCCTGCAAGTGCCCGTCCAGCGGGCGACCCATGGCAGCCATGCGCAACCAGTAGGTCAGCACCTCGCCGTCGACGTTGATGTCGCGCTCGATCGAGTCGACAGGCTTGGCCGTCGGCGTGGCGCTGATCGACGTACTCGCCAGCGAGATCGACGTGCCCCGCAACGTGCCGACTGCGACCTCGGCGTGACCGCTCGGGTGCGCGACGACGAGCTCGACCTGGTCACCGTCGTGCAGCCGGAAGAACCCGGTCTCCCCGTGCAGCGGCCGTCCATCGTCGAGCGACCACGATCGCTGGCTGTAGGCGAGGAAGGGCTTGCCGACGTGCCAGACGCGCAGCTCCTCGCCGTACTCGAAGGGCGAGATCGTCGTGTAGAAGCCTTTGCCCTCGCCCATCCACGAGCCAATCAGGAAGCCGAGGGGCGCCACGTCCGGGTGCAGGGCGGGGCCGTCCACGCGGAGACCCTAACCCGAGCCTCCTCTTGGATCAGTGCCGAAGGCGCTTCGGGTCCGAAGGACCCCATCTATCGAAGAGGGGGCGAGCCCGCAGCCGACGCCTTCCTGGCCCGGATGACGGTGCGGGCGCCCGGCGCACCGGTGAGCGCCCACTCGACGAGTGTGAGCACACGGCGGGCCTCGTCGTCGTCGGGCGTCGAGCGCAGGATCTCGCTGTAGTGGGCGTGGGCGGCGACCAGGAGCTCGCGGTCGCCGCCCACGGAGCGGAAGAGCTGGGAGGCCGCCTCTTGGGGGTCGTCCTTGATGGCCGCCAGCTGCAGCGCGTGCCGGAACACGACCCGCATCGACGCCTCGCTCGTCATCTCCGTGCGACCCCCCAAGGCTCCACTCCCCGATGCCATTTCGTGGCGAGTGCGGTTTGTGACGCCCTTCCGTCGCAATCTCCCATTGCGCGCGCTGCGCGGTGAGTATCGTCCCGCCCCGTGATCAGAACCGACATCGCCGACAATGTCGCCACCATCACGCTCGACCGTCCGGAGGCCAAGAACGCGCTCACCGTCGAGATGCGGGACGACCTGGTGGCTGCCATCCGCTCCTCCCGCGCCGACCGGGACGTGCGCGCTGTGCTCATCACCGGTGCGGGCGACGCCTTTTGCGCAGGTATGGACCTCCGGAACTCGACGGTGGCCCAGGCCGGCAGCGCCGAGTTCGACACCCGGTCGACGTCGGAGGCGCTGCGCGTCGGCGTGCAGTCGGTCGTCCGAGAACTCTGGGAGCTGGACAAGCCCACCGTCGCCGCCGTCAACGGGACGGCGGTCGGCCCGGGTGCCCACATCGCCCTGGCCTGTGACTTCGTGCTGGTGCACGACGACACTCGCTTCGCGTGGACGTTCTCCCGCTGGGGACTCGTCGTCGACGCCGGTGGCGCCTACCTCCTTCCCCGCCTCGTCGGTCTCCCGCGGGCAAGGGCCATGGTGCTGCTCGGCGAGGGCGCCAAAGGC
Organism: Actinomycetota bacterium; assembly: GCA_902812475.1. GTDB lineage: Bacteria > Actinomycetota > Acidimicrobiia > Acidimicrobiales > AC-14 > CADDZP01. Next base: position 15,428 of record CADDZP010000004.1, read on the forward strand.
CAGGAGGCCGTCGACATGGGACTCGCGTACCGTTGTGTGACGCCCGCGCAACTGCAGGACGAGGCACGCGCTCTGGCCCTCCGCCTGGCCGCCGGGCCGACACGATCGCTCGGGCTCTCCAAGCAGCTCCTCAACCGGACGTTCGAGACGTACCTGGTCGCCGCCCTCGAGCTCGAAGGCCAGTTCCAGTCCCTCGCCACGACGTCGTCGGACCTCGCCGAGGGCATGGCCGCCTTCCGTGAGAAGCGCGACCCGAGGTTCACCGGAAAGTAGTAGGGCCATCGCCCTCCGCGCCGCCGGCGCCTTTCTCGACTAGCTGCCGGCGAGCTTCCCGACCACCGGCAGCATCGCCTCGTGGCTGCCGCCGCTGAAGACGACATAGGAGAAGCCGAACCGTTCCCGGCGGGCCTGGAGCTCCTCGATGATCTGCTCTTGGGTGCCCGCCAGGAAGTGGGGCGACTCGAGCACCATCTCGGGCGGCTGTCCGAAGCTGCTCGCCACGACCTCGGCCAGTTGCTGGCGGTCGTCAGTGATGGCAGCCATGAAGACGGTCACGCTGAGCTCGATGTCGTCGAACCGGTCACCCGCCGCCCGGCGAATGACGTCGACCTTCTCAGCGGTGAGATCGCCGGTACCGGTGACGACGACGTCGGCGTTGACCGCACCGGCCGCCAAGCTGAAGTTGACCGAGATGATGTCGGCCTCGCGGGCCGCGTACGACAGCATGCGCTTCGCTCCGGCCCCGATCAGGATCGGCGGATGCGGCCGCTGCACCGGCTTGGGCGTGCCCGCCAGGTCGGTGATCCGGTAGTGCGTGCCCTCGAACGAGAACGGCTCGCCCGTCATGAGCCCCTTGATGATGGCAACGCCCTCTTGCAAGCGGTCGATCCGCGTCCCCGGAGGGTCGAGCGGGATGCCCGACTGTTCGTAGTCGGTGGTCATCCACCCGGCGCCGATCCCGAGCTCGAGGCGCCCGTCGCTGAGCAGGTCGAGCGTGGCGGCCTCCTTGGCCACCACGACGGGGTGCTTGTAGTCGTTGTCGAGGACGAGGCTGCCGACACGCAGATCAGATGTGGCTGCCGCGGCCCACGTCATGGCCGGGATGGGCGCCGCCTGGTCGTCGAAATGGTCGGGCACGAACAGCGTCGAGTAGCCACCGTCGTCGAGCTTGCGAGCGAGGTCGCCCAGCGCCTTGCCCGGCATGGCCTGGCCCACCTGGGCGCCGAAGCGGAACGGCCGTGTCATGGTGACGGACCGTAGCCGTTCCCTGACAGTAGAGTCAGGTTCCGGTTCGCGGCATATACGCCTGGGACGCACAGCAAGAAGGGCAGGAACCACCGTGAGTGGCAGCGAACTCCTCTGTACCCTATGAATCGTGCGTCCTCTGGGGCCGTGAACCGGGCGATGAAGGCCCTGCGACGTGTGCGCCGAGCGTGCTTCCTCGCGGCCGCGGTCCTGCTCGCCGTCGCCGTCGTCGTCCCCGCGGTCGCCCGGGCGGCAAACGACCCTGACGCCAACCGCCCCATCGTGTGGAGCGGCCAGGGGGCGGCGGAGGCGATCATCGCCACCGCCGACTCCAAGAGCGGCGTCCTGCCCGTGCAGCAGCCGTTCTTCGCGGGGTTCCCCGACGCCGCCACCCAGTGGGACACGGGCTCCCAGTACGCCCGGGCGTCGACGTACTACCCCGGGCCGACCGGCGTCGGTGGCGCGGCGCTGGCGTGCGACCAAGCGCTGAGCCAGATCTTCGCCCCCGGACGGCTTCCACCGAACCTCGACGATCCCATCTGCAAGCCGCCACCGCCGTTCCCCACGGTCGTCCAGGCCGACAGCACGACGCCCGACGGCCGCACTGACGCCAGCCAGGCGCTCGGTCAGGGTGGGCCGCTGACGATCATGGCAACCAGCGCCGTGGCCCACGCCGACCGCACGTCGGTGTACGGCGACGCAGTGCTCGGCAGCGTGAACGTCGCCGGCACAGGCGCGGTCGCTCCCAGCGCCCTGGCGTTCCGGCGCCAGGCGGCATCGATCCTGCACGGACCGGCGGCTGCCGCGGCAGTGACGGCGGCGCCCTCGGACAACAGCACGCTGCACATCGACAGCGCCGTGGCCCACAGCAAGCAGACCTACGACACCGACGGGGCTCTCGTCGTCACCGCCACGTCGACGCTCAAGGGCGTCTCCCTCGCGGGCGGCGCCATCCAGATCGCCACGATCAAGTCCGACACGATGTCGCGGACCGACGGCCGGGGCATCGCCGAGCACGCCGAACACTTCACGTTGGAAGGCGTGACCGTGAGCGGCCAGCCCGCGGCGATCGACGAGACCGGCGTCCACGTCGGCGGCTCGACCAGCTCGGCCAAGCCCCTGACCGACGCCCTGAACGCCGCCCTGGCGTCCATGCACGGCAAGGTGGCGCTGGCCAGCACCAGCGGCGACGCGAAGTCCGGCGACCCGAAGACGGTCACGAGCCAGGTGCAGGGCCTGTACTTCTACATCGAGCAGTTCCTGCCGATCCCCAACGCCACCGACACCTACTTCGCCACCTTCACGCTCGGCGTGGCCGGCTCGGTCGCCACGGCGTCGAACGCCCGCAACGGCGACCTGACGACCGAAGAAGGCGGCATCGGCGGCGTGTCGGCGCCGTCGGACACCGGATCGGCGGCACCCGTCGACACCGGCACACCGTCCTTCGACACCGGTACGGCGGGCTCCACGGGCGGCGGCAGCTTCAACAGCGTGATCCCCGGACGGCCGGGTCGAACCGCCGTGCTCGGCAACCGCCGCAGCGGGTTCCTCAACCAGCTCGAGGCCGACCTGGTGGGGGCGACGATCAGCCACCGGTTCGACTTGCTGTACCTCGCGGTGGCGATCGCCTTCGTGGGTGTCTGCCTAAGCTCTCGCCTGCTGGTGCCACGTCCGCGACAGGTTCCTTCCGGGAACAGGGTCTCTTAGGAGCGTCCATGGCCACGGCCGATCCCGCCACCGAGCTGCCGACGATCTCCTCCGAGGTCGACAGCAGGTCGCGTCCCGAGATGCCCGACCCGGCGCTGTTCTGGAAGTGGGTCGGCCGGGCGACCCGCCCCGTGTGGGGATGGATCCTCGTCGGCCTCGGCTTCCTGTTCGTGCTGATCGGCTACCTCGGCATCTCACGCGAGGCGCTGGTGGCCAAGCAGCTGCCGTATCTCATCTCGGGTGGCATCGGCGGCATCGCCCTGGTGGGCTTCGGCGCCATGCTCGTCGGCACTGAAGACCTCAAGCGGACTCAGGAGCGCATCGACCACCTCGAGGACCTCGTCGCCGACCTGCACGCCGTCCTCCTCAGCAGGCCCGACGCCCCGGCGCCGTCGAGGAACGGCTCCTCCAGGGGTGACTCGGCGTCCAGGGCAACCGAAGACGCGACGCTTCTGGCCCTGCCCGGGGGGTCCAGCTACCACCGGGCCGACTGCTCGATGATCCAGGGAAAGAAGGACGCCAAGCCGATCACGGCGGGCGCCGCCCGTCGCCAGGGCCTGAAGCCGTGCCGGCTGTGCGAGCCGCAAACGACGGCCGCCCGGGCCTGACGCCCTCCCCATGGAGTTCTGGCTCTCGCTGATCCTGGCCGGGATCGGCACCGGCTGCATCTACTCGCTCGCCGGCATCGGCATCGTCCTGACCTACAAGGCGACCGGCATCTTCAACTTCGCCCACGGCGCCATCGCCATGGTCGTCGCCTACATCCTCTGGCAGCTCAACACCCAGTGGCACGTCTCGCTCGTGATCGCCGCGCCGTTCACAGTGCTCGTCGCCGGCCCCGGCATCGGGATCCTCCTCGAGCGCGTCGTCTTCCGCCCCCTCCAGAAGCGAGGTGCGGGAACTTCGGAGAAGCTGGTGGCGACGCTCGGCGTGTTCCTCCTACTCGTCGGGCTCGCCCAGAAGATCTGGACGGGCACGGTCCGGCACGGTCCGCAGCTGGTCACCAACAAGCCCGTCCACCTCACGAGCAAGTTGCTCATCGGCCAGGACAGGCTGGCCGTCGTCTTCATCCTCGCCGTCGTGAGCATCCTGCTCTATCTGCTGTTCCGGTACACACACCTGGGGACGGAGATCCGCGCCGTCGTCGACCGCCGCGAGCTCTCCGAGCTGGCTGCCATCAACGCCAACCGCGTCGCCGCCCTCTCTTGGGCGATGGGTGCGGGGCTCGCGGGCCTCACCGGGGTGCTCCTGGCGCCCGACCAGCTCGACCCGATCGGGCTGACGCTGCTCGTGATCGAGACGTTCTCGGTTGCGGTCGTCGCCCGCCTGGTCAGCATCCCGGTCGCCGTTGCCGCGGGCGTGCTGCTTCTCGGCGTGCTCCAGAGCCTGCTCACCCAGTTCAACCCCACGGTGGCGCCGTTCCTGCACTTCCACTGGCCCCACTGGTTCACCGAGATCATCGGCGCGCTGAAGCCCAACCTCTCGGTCGTGATCCTGTTCGCCGCCCTCGTCATCTACCGGAACCTCGACGAGGTGGGCGCTGGGGGGGCGGGCGTCAGCGCGCTCATATCCCGGTCAGTCGGCGCCGCGACCAAGCGGCGACGGGTGGAGACGCGCGTCCTGATCGCCATCGTCGGCGTGGCCCTCATCGTGCTGCCCTACGGGCTCAGCGGCATCAACATCGTCTATGGCCAGCAGATGCTCGCCCTGACGGTGATCTTCATCTCCATCGTCGCCGTGACCGGATTCTCCGGACACATCACCCTGGGCCAGGCCGCGTTCGCGGGCATGGGGTCGTTCGTCTCGGTGCGTGTGAGCAACGCCTTCGGCATCCCGGTGATCTTCTCGATGATCATCGGCGCCTGCGTCGCCGTCCTCATCGGGCTCATCGCCGGGTACCCCGCCCTCAAACGCAAGGGCCTGTTCCTCGGCCTGACCACGCTGACGATCGGGATCCTCTGCTACAGCCTCGTCTTCGTCAGTGACATCTTTGCGAAGGGCGCGGCCGGGCTCACCGTCACCCGACCCAGCATCTTCGGACTGTCCCTCAACGGCGACAAGGCCTTCTACTGGTTCGAGCTGGTGTGCGTGGCGCTGGCCTTCCTGTTCGCAAACAACCTCCGCAGCGGCCGCCTGGGCCGCATCCTGGCCGCCATGCGCGACTCGGAGACGGCAGCCCGGTCGGTCGGCATCGACTTGCGCGCCTACAAGCTCTTCATCTTCGGCGCCAGCGCCTTCATCGCCGGGATCGGCGGCGCCCTCCTGTCGCAGCAGGCGCACGCCTTCTCGCCGACGAGTCAGTTCGAGCCCATCAGCAGCAGCCTCCTGTGGTTCATCGCCGTCATCGTCGCCGGCGTCGGATCGCTCGGCGGCGCGCTCCTCGGAGCTGGGGGGCTGGTGCTGCTGGCGTTCTTCGGATTGGCGGATGTGGCGCCCGCTCTCATCGCCGTCGGCGCCCTGTTCATCGGTTACCTCCCCGGCGGCTCGCTGATGGGCATGCTGCAGAAGGCGGCCGACTGGATGCGGACGCCCAAGGCCTTGCTCCGCCGCTTCTCCGAGGCGCAACGAGAGCTCGTCCTCCACGGCCACGCCAACGCCGCCCGTGCCGACGGCTCGGCCGTCGCTTCGACGAACGGTGCGAAGCACGAGCTGGTGCCCAGCGAGTTCGCCCAGCAGGTGCTCGAGGAGGCGGCGCAGTAGTGGCACTGCTCGAGGCCGACGCCGTCGTCAAGCGCTTCGGCGGCCTTCTCGCCGTCGACCACGTGTCCCTCGACGTCCCCGCCGGGGAGATCACCGCGTTGATCGGTCCCAACGGCGCGGGCAAGACCACGCTGTTCAACTGCCTCACCGGGCTGCTGGAGCCCGACGCCGGACGCGTTCGCCTCGACGGCCGCGACATCACCCAGATGCCCACCCACCGGCGAGCCCGACTGGGCCTGGGCCGGACGTTCCAGCGCCTCGAGGCCTTCACGGGCATGACCGTCTTCGAGAACCTGCAGGTGGCGGCCGAGGCGGCCCGTCCTGGGAAGGTGTTCCGCGGCGTGTTCCAGTTCCGTCATCCCGACGAGCCCGACATCGTCGAGCTCGTCGACTCGACGCTCGAACGCGTGGGGCTGACGTCCGTGCGCGACGAGGTCGCCGGCGACCTGCCCACGGGAGTGCTCCGCCTCGTCGAGCTGGGCCGCGCCCTGTGCACCCAGCCGCGCGTCCTCCTGCTCGACGAGCCCGGCAGCGGCCTCGACGACCAGGAGACCGAGCGCCTGCAGGAGATCCTTCTCGATGTCGCGACCGACGACATCGGCATCTTGCTCATCGAGCACGACGTCGACCTCGTCATGGCCGTCTCGACGAACATCTACGTCATCGACTTCGGCAGCCTCATCGCCGAGGGCTCGCCGTCCCAGATCAGCAAGGACGAGGCCGTGCGGGCCGCCTACCTGGGCGCCGAGGCGGCCGGAGTCGAGCTCGTCGACGAGGAGGTGACCGATGCCGCCGCTGCTCGAGGTTGACGGCGTCACCAGCGGCTACGGCAAGGTCGAGGTGCTCCACGACCTGAGCATCGCCGTCCCCGAAGGCGCGGTCGTCGCCCTGCTCGGTCCGAACGGCGCCGGCAAGACGACGACCCTGCGCGTCATCTCGGGGACCCTTCCCGTGTGGGCGGGCGGCGTCACATTCGACGGCCGGCGCATCAGCGGGCGGTCGCCCTACGAGATCGCGCGCGACGGCTTGCTGCTCATCCCAGAGGGACGCGGCATCTTCCCCGGCCTCAACGTGAAGGAGAACCTCGAGATCGGCGTTCGGGCCGGCGACAACGGCAGCGGCCGGGGCGAGCGCATGGAGCAGGTCCTCGACACGTTCCCCCGGCTGCGTGAGCGGCTGTCCCAGCGGGCGGGGACGCTGTCGGGCGGTGAGCAGCAGATGCTGTCGCTGTCCCGCGCCTTCCTCGGCAACCCCCGTCTGTTGATGATGGACGAGATCTCCATGGGCCTGGCCCCCCGCATCGTGGAGCAGCTCTTCGAGAGCGTCGCCGACCTGCGGGCCAAGGGCATGACGATCGTGATGGTGGAGCAGTACCTGACGTACGCGCTGCGCCTGGCCGACATCATCTACGTGCTCTCGAAGGGGCGCATCGAGTTCGTCGGCGAGCCCTGCGAGCTCCGCGACAGCGAGGCCCTGGCCAGCTCCTACCTCGGCGCCGGTTGACCCCGCAGCGTCCGTAGGCTGGCGGGCATGTGCCGGAGCATCAAGACGTTGCGGACCGAGGCGGTCGTCACCGCTGAGGACACCAGGGCCGCCGCCCTGCAGTACGTCCGCAAGATCAGCGGCTTCCGCAAGCCGTCCAAGGCCAACGAAGCCGCCTTCGACGCCGCCGTCGACGACATCACCGCGGCAACCGAACGCCTCCTCGCCAGCCTCGCCCCCGCCGGGACCCGCCCTTAGGGCGCTTCGCGGGCTTGCTGCTCCTGCATCGCGGTGAGGATGGCCTGGAAGATGCGGGCCGCGTCCTCGTCGAGGTGGTTTCGGGCCCGCAGGAGGACGAGGGCGCCGGCGAAGATCGGCGGGCTGCACACGAGGAAGGCGATGCGCAGGTCGCCGGTCGCCTGGGAGATGCCGAAGACGATGAGCGGCGCCATGCCCCCGAAGACGATCGATGCCAGGTTGAAGAACCCGAACCCGGCGCCCCTCAGGTTGGCGGGCACAGCGTCGGTCAGGCCGGCCCGCAGGGCGGGGATGGCCATGCTCGTGACGAACACGCCGAGCAGCTCCAGGGGGAAGGCAACGCCGAACGGCACCCACAGATACGAGACCGCGAACAGGGCGCTGCCGACGAGCAGGCAGTAGGCGGGGATCGCCATCCGTGCGCCACGCACCTTCGTCATGTACCGGTCGGCGAAGCGCCCCCCGAGCATGACGCCCGGGATGCCGCCGGCCACTACCAGCAGCCCGACGAGCGCCTCGGCGGTGCCTTTCCCGACACCGAGGTCTCGCTCGTAGAACTGCGGTAGGGCGGCGCCGATGGCATTGATGGTGAACAACAGGGCCGACACGCCGACCAGCGCGTACCGCATGGTCGGGATCCCGAGGATGGTGCGGGCGTCGGCGCGCAGACCGACGACCAGGTCGCGCACGAACGGGCGCACACCTTCGTCGAAGAGGCGGTTGGTGACGTCGTCGTGCTCGTGCTCCTCGGCGTCCAGGCCGAGGTGCAGGCGGTCGGCCTCGCCGCGCGGCGGTTCCCGCAGTCGGTACATGGCCACGGCGATGAGTACGCCCGGCGTGCCCACGACAAGAAAGGCGGCCCGCCAGCCGAGCGTGGCTCCGACAACCCCACCGACGCCGATGCCCACACCGATCCCCGCCAGCAACAGGCACTGCTGCACCGAGAACGCCTTGCCCCGCTGCTCCTGCGGGTAGTAGTCGCCGATCAGGCTGGCCGCCGACGGCTCGGTGATCGCCTGCCCGAACCCGAGTGCGGAGCGGATGGCGACCAGCGAGCCGAAGTCGGGCATGGCCGCCGTCAGCGCCGTCAGACCCGACCAGGCGACGATCGTGTGGCCGATCGTGCGCGTTCGGTTCCAGCGGTCGGCCAGGTACCCGGCGGGCACGGTGATGAGGCCGTTCACGATCGTGTACGTCGTGAGCAGGATGCCGATCTCCAGGTCGCCGATCCCCAGGTCGTGCTTGAGCGGCGTGACCACGCCGCGCAGGATGTTCTGGTCGACCTGGTCGATGAAGATCACGAGGCCGAGCATCCACATCGGCCACGCCGACACGGCGATCGTGCGGCGACCGGCGGTTTGCTCTTCGGGCACATCGGTGGACGTGGGCGTCGCCCCCAACGTGCCCGGCTCGGGTATGTCTTCGTGCTCGGACGGCGGAACCGCCTCGACCGTCACGGGCGCGCACACTACTGATCGGGCGGCTTGACCTCGATGCCGACGAGGGCCAGCACCGGGCGCAGCGTGTCGGCCGCGATCAGGTAGACGGTCGGCCGCCCCTGCCGCTGGGCGTAGACGAAGTGGCGATCGAAGTTGGCCTGGCCCAGCTCGACGGCGGCCGTCGCGCCCGACGGGCTCTTGTAGACGAGCTGGGCTTGGGGGATGGTCGAGCCCGTAGTCGGCGAGGGCGAGAGGCCGTTCGAGCGCCCTCGTCGCCAGCAACGGGGTCAGCTGGCGGCGGAGCTCGGACGGCACCTCGACCGGCGCCCCCGAAGGCGTCCCGATCGTCACCACCGGCCACGCCGACGCCGAGCCGGCCACGACAACCGGTACCGCCGGGAGGGGCCGCTTCGCATGGCACCCGGGCAGCGCCCCGACGGCGACGAGGGCGACGATCGCTGGGGCCAGGCGTCTCATCGACGTTGACGTTGACGCTGACGCTGACGTCGGCGTCGGCGTCGGCGGAAGACGACCTGGGCGAGCAGGCCGGTGCCGATGATGGCGCCGGGCACCAGACCGACGGTGATGACGAGGATGCGGGCCTGGCGCTCGGCGGTCAGCGGCAGCGACCGGTCGGTGCTCACCTGGGACGTCGTGGCGAGGAGCTGTTCCTCCTGGGTCAGCCAGCTCAGGGCGTTGACGAAGAAGCGGCGGTTTCCGAGGCGGTCGAGGAAGTCGTTGGTCAACCAGGTGTCCGAGCCGGTGGCGAGCACGCGCGTGCGCACGACGCGGGCTCCGCCCCCCGGCACCCGGGTCTCGCCTGACGCCTCGACGCGGCTGTCGTCGGACGCGGAGGCGACGACGATCGGGCCGGGGATGTCACCAGCGTCGAACTGCAGCTCGTTGTCGGGGTTCGACTCGTCCCAGCTCCCGTCGCTCGTGACGGCGAGGCGCTCGACCGTGAGGCCCTCATGCAGGTTGTTGCTGACGGCCAGACCGGCGGTCGCCGGGAATTGCAGTCGGGCGACGCCTTGGTCGACGGGGCTGGCAGACGGCAGGTCCTCCACGACCACGTTCGTCGGATCGCCGCTCTCGCTTCGCTTGGGATCGACGACGAGGCCCCCGAGAAAGTGCACGCCCCACGGCTCCAACAGCGGGTTCGGGTTCGCCGTGCTGAGGGACGACGCCACGACCATCAGACGCCCTGCGTTCTCGGCGTAGGCGTTGAGAGCGTCGACCTCTCGGGGCCCGAGGCCCTCGCGCGGCCCGAGCAGGAGCACGGCCGCGCAGTCGCCGGGCACCGACGCCTGTCCGACGGTGAGGTCGAGGGGGCGGACGTCGTAGGCGTTGTGCTGCAAGACATCCCGCACCTTCGACAGGCCCTGGCCCGTGTCGTCGTCGAGGCTGGGCTCGCCGTGGCCGACGACCACGCACACGGGCTTGGCGCCGCCGCGGACGATGCGGACGATCGCCGTGGAGATGTCGAGCTCGTCGACGGAGGGGGCGTCGACCCGCCGGCCCTTGTACGTGAGGACAACGGACGAGTAGGCGCTGATGCCGTAGCGGCGGGCCAGCCCCGGGTCGGCGTCGGGGTCGAGCACGGAGTACGTGATGTCACGGTTGAGCTCGTGGTAGCGGGCAAGCAGGAAGCGGGCGTCGCGGGCCGCCGCGCCGGCATTGTTGAGGAAGGCGATGATCTTCAGCGGGCCGTGGACCTGATCGGTCACCGCCTTGGTCTGCGGCGCCAGCGTGAACCGGTGGGCGGCGGACAGGTCGGCCTGGGCGTTGTGGGCGTAGGCCAGGAAGTTGCCACCCACGACGACGGCGATCACGACCGCGACACCGAGAAGACGTCCTCGCATGCCTACCGCCGTGTGCCCAGGACCACGATGACGGCGACGACGCCCACCACCGTCATCGACAGGAAGTAGGCGACGTCGGCGACGGCCAGCGTCCCCCGCAGGAAGCCGGTCACGTGGCTCGTCGGCGACAGGTACTGAAGCACGACCTTGAGCCGTCCGCCCAGGCCTCCGGCGAGCACGCCCGCCAGCCAGAGGGCGACGAGCACGGCCGCCGTCCCTGCTGCGGCGACCAGCGGGTTGGGCGTCGACGCCGAGACAGCCAGGCCGAGGGCGAGGAAGCCGATGCCGACGAGGAAGAGGCCCACGTAGCCCGTCACGATCGGGCCGGCGTCGGGGTTCCCCATGTTGGCCACGAGAAGCGGGCACACGACCGTCGCCGCGATCACGGCGACCAGCACGCCCACCACCCCGAACAGCTTGCCGAACGCGACCTGCCACAACCGCACGGGTGAGGTGAGGAGCAACTCCAGCGTTCCCGAGCGTTCCTCCTCGGCGAAAGCCCGGAGCGCCAACAAGGCGGCGAGCAGGCCGAGGGCGACGAACAGCGACGAGAACCACAAGTCCAGGCGCGCCTGGTTGCCGCGCAGGTCGAACACGAGCAGGACACCCGCCAGCGCCGCGAAGGCGGCCGTGCACCCGATGCCGAAGGCGGAGACGTACGTGGCCCGCAAGTCGCGCCCGGCTATGGCGAGAGCTTGTCGCACTCCCCTCTGTGTTACCGCGTGTCGAACGGTAGGTCGCATACGGCTTGGCCCCCGCAGGGGAATCCCGCTGGGCAGGGGTCGAGCCAGGATTGGGCGAATACAAAGCGTGGCTCCGACGTGAATCGCGTCACCGACAGCGCGATAGTTGAGAGTCCGGGCCACGCAGGAGGAATCACGGCTCTGCACAAGTACAAGCTGCTTCTTCTGATCCCTACCGTCGCCCTGGTCCTCTCGGCGTGCGGGACGCGCCTGCCCAACAGCGCCTTTGTGAAGGCCCAGCAGGGCTCGGGCGCCAACTCGGGGTTCAACGCGGGTGAAGCGGGCACGGCCGACCAGTCCGTGTCCGGAGGGACGGGCGACACGGGTACGGCCGCCGGCGCCGCCGGTGGA
>CADDZP010000005.1 GCA_902812475.1 Actinomycetota bacterium
GCCGGGTCGCGGGCCGCGCCGACGGGCCCATGGGTGTGGCCGAGCCCGACCGCATCGACGCCATCATCTCCCGGGCCCACGCCCACGGCCTCCGCGTCGTGGTCTGGTACCTGCCGACGCTCACCGACGTGAATGCCGACCTCACCAGGCTCCTCGCCATCGGCCGCCTCAACGCCGAGGGCGTGGCCGTCGACATCGAGTCGCGCGACGTGTCAGATCCCAACGACCGGAGCGCCCGCCTGGTCGACCTGAGCAACCGCCTGCGGGCTGCGCTCCCCGGTCGGGCACTCGGAGCGATCGTCTTCCCTCCGACGGGGATGGAGGTCATCAACCCCGGCTACTGGCCCGGCTTCCCGTGGGCCGGCATCGCCCAGGATTACGACGTGTGGCTCCCGATGGCGTACTGGACGGGCCGGGACCCCAACTCGGGCTGGCACAACGGGTACCGCTACGTCGCCGACAACGTGCAGCGGACGCGCAACGACCTCCACAACGCGGCGGCGCTTGTCCACCCCATCGGTGGCATCGGCGACAAGGCCACGACGGGCGAGGTCGCCGACATGGTGCGGGCCGTGGCCGCGACAGGCTCCATCGGGGGTGGCCTGTACGACTACCGGACGACCACACCGGACATGTGGTCGGCGATGGTGCCGTTGCGGCGCTAGCTACTTCTTCTTCTTCTTGTTGTTGTTGCGGCCGACGAACGCCACCGGCCGCTCGGCCGGATGCCGGAGCGGCTGGGGGGCACCGTCCGCCTTCTGGTCGAGGTAGGCGGCGAGCATGTCGTACGCCTGCTGACTCGTGAGAGCGACCAACTCGTCCCGCAGGGTCTTGTAGACGGGCTCGGCCTCGACGAAGGCGTCGGGCGACTCGGTGCACCACCATGCGAACTCCTCACCTCCCGGGCCCCAGTGGCGCCGATCCCACTGGCGGATGGTCGACGTCACGTGGCCCTTGCCGTCGACCTGCTCGTCGCGACGCAGCGGCAGCTGCCAGCACACGTCGGGCTTGAGCGCGAGGTGCGGAAGGCCACGCTCGATGGCGGCCCGGTGCAGGGCACAGCCGGGGCCACCCTCGAAGCCGGGACGGTTCAGGAAGATGCATGCTCCGTCGACCAGGCGCGTCACCATCTCGCCGCTCTTCTTGGCCTTGACGACGCCGCGTTGCAGTCCCTTCGCCTTGAACTGCCACTGGTCGTCGGTGAGGGTCTTGGCCGCCCGTTCGACGCGACGGCGGTCGGCGGCGTCGACGAAATGGGCGCCGTAGCTGCAGCAGCCGTGCACGAGCTCGGCGGCAGGCTCGGTGAGGACGCCCTGGCACCCGCGGCCGAAGATGCAGCCCCAGTGGCTCAGCATGAACGTCACGTCGAAGACCCACGTGCGCTCTTCACCGGGGTCCTCGAAGCTCACCCACTCGTGGGTTCCATCCCTCGACTGCAGGTCAGCCACGGGCCAACTCTCCCCACAACTCACCGGCGGCCAGCAGGCCCTTCCAGAACTGGTCCATCACCATCCGTTCGTTGGGTGCGTGAAATCGGTCGCCGGGCAGCCCGACGCCGAGGAACAGCACGGGCGCCTCGAGCACGCGCCCGAGCGCCTCTTCGGGCCCGCTGCCGCCCTCGCGGGTGAAAAGCGGCTCCTTGCCCCAGACACGGCCGATGGCCCGTCGCAACGCCCCGACCGCCGGGTGGTCGACAGGTGTGAGCGCAGGGGCCACGCCGGGCCCCTCGGGCCGGACATCGACCTCGATGCCGTCGGGCACCCGGTCCTCGAGCCAGGCCAGAAACGACTCAGTGACCTTCGCCGGCTCCTGGTCGGGCACGAGGCGGAAGGAGATCTTGACGTTGCCCTCAGCGGGCACGATCGTCTTGATCCCCGCGCCCGTGTAGCCCACGCTGATGCCGACGACATCGCACGTTGGCCGAGTCCATGTCTGCTCGAGGACAGTCCGGCCCTTCTCACCCTCGAGTCGTCGCACGCCGGCGGACGCCATCCACTTCTGCTCGTCGAAGGGCAGAGCATCGAGCGAGGCCTGCTCCTCGGGTGTCAGGGCGCGGACGTCGTCGTAGAAGCCGGGCAGCGTGACCCTGTGCTCGTCGTCGTGGAGGGCGGCGACGAGGTCGGCGATGACGTGGGCGGGGTTGGGCACGGCGCCGCCGAACACGCCGGAGTGCAGGTCGATGGTGCCTGTGCGCACTTTGATGTCGAACGCGACCAGGCCGCGCATGCCGACGCAGATGGATGGCACGTGGCGCGACCACATCCCCGTGTCGGACGCGACCACGGCGTCACACCTGAGGCGGTCGCTCTCCCGCCACAGGAGGTCCTCGAAATTCGGAGACCCGACCTCCTCCTCGCCCTCGACGACGAACTTGACGTTCACCGGCAGGCTGCCTTCGGTGCGCAGCAGACCGCGCACGGCTTCGATCTCGTAGAGGACCTGGCCCTTGTCGTCGATGGCGCCACGCGCCCGGCACTCGCCGTCGACCATGACCGGCTCGAACGGTGGTGACATCCACTGGTCGAGAGGGTCGACGGGCTGGACGTCGTGGTGCCCATAGACCAGAGCGGTTGGGGCGTCCGGGCCGGCGTGGAGCCAGTCGCCGTAGACCGACGGGGCCCCCTGCGTCTCGAGGATCTCGACATTCTCCAGGTCCGCCTCGCGTAGGAGCTGGGCCGTGAACTGCGCCGACCGGCGGACGTCGTCGGTCCGATCGGGATGGGCTGAGATCGACGGGATACGCAGCCACTCGAACAGCGACTCGATGATGCGGTCGCGCTCGGCTTCGACGTAGTCGCGCAGCTTGAGGTGGGCCTCCGCCACGCGCTGCATGGTAGGTGGGCCGCATTACGTTGGCGGACGATGCACACTCGGCCGAGCCTCCTTTTCGCCATTTGTCGTTCCTTCGGAGCCGACACGCCTTCGGCGTGAACGAAAAGGAGCCGCTGCCGCTGGTCGCCGATCTTCAACGGGCGCTGGCGCCCGACCGGGTGCGTGTGTCGCCGCTCGAGCTGGAGCTCTACGCGCGGGACGCCTCGATCATCGCGGGCCGCGCCGAGGTCGTCTGCTTCCCGCTGACGACCGCCGAGGTGCAGGCGGCGGTGCGGGTCTGCCGCAAGCACGGGCGCCCCTTCGTCCCTCGGGGTTCCGGGACCGGGCTGGCCGGTGGCGCCACGCCGATCGGCGACCCGGTCGTGATCGTCACCACGAAGATGACGCGCATCCTCGAGGTCGACGCCGACGAGCGGGTGGCGTGGGTCGAGCCAGGCGTCCTCAACCTCGATCTGAGCCGGGCCGTCGCCCATCTCGGGCTGCACTACGCGCCCGACCCGTCGTCGCAGCAGTCGTGTTCGATCGGCGGCAACGTCGCCACCAACTCGGGCGGGCCGCACTGTCTGCTCTACGGTGTGACCAGCGCTCACGTGCTCGCCATCGAGGTTGTGCTGCCCGACGGGTCGGTGGCCATGCTCGGCGGGTTGGACCCCGAGCCTGCCGGCTACGACCTGCGGGGAGCGTTTGTCGGCAGCGAGGGCACGATGGGCATCGCCACGCGCATCGCCGTGCGGCTCACGCCGCTGCCGCCGGCCGTGCGCACCCTGCTGTTGGACTTCACGTCGGTCGACGACGCGGCGGCCACCGTCTCGGGGATCATCGCTGCCGGACTGGTCCCGGCCGCCCTGGAGATGATGGACGCCGAGATCACCCGGGCCGTCGAGGCCTTCGTCCACGCCGGCTTCCCCGAGGACGCGGCGGCCGTCCTGTTGGTCGAGGTCGACGGCCTTGCCGCCGGCGTCGACGCCGCCGCATCGGTGGTGGCCGAAGTCGGCCGAGCCCACGGCGCCCGCACGGTTCGCGTGGCGGCCGACGAGGCGGAGCGGGCGCTGCTCTGGAAAGGCCGCAAGTCGGCCTTCGGCGCCATCGCCCGCATCGCCCCCAACTACTACCTCCACGACGCCGTCGTCCCCCGCACCCGCCTGGTGGAGGTCATGCGCGCCGTGTACGACATCGCCAGGCGCCACGACTTGGTGATGATGAACGTCTTCCACGCCGGCGACGGCAACCTTCACCCGCTGATCGTCTTCGACCGCCGCGCCGACGGCGTGTTGGAACGTGTCATGGCGGCGGGCGAGGAGATCATCCAGGCCTGCGTCGCCGCTGGCGGCGTGCTGTCGGGCGAGCACGGCATCGGCCTCGAGAAGCGCGACTACATGCCGTTGATCTTCTCGGCCGACGACCTCGACGCCCAGGCGCGTCTGCGGGAAGCCTTCGACCCCGACGGCGTCGCCAACCCCGAGAAGGTGCTGCCGGCCGGCTCGAGATGCGGCGACCTCCAGAAGATCCCGGAGGGCGCGTGGATCTGACCCAGAACCTCTCCGATCTTGAAATTCGGCCCGGGAAATGGGCAGAAACGGAACGCGCGACCAACATCGGAGAGGTTTGGCGGCCGTGAGCGCGCTGGAGCGCTTCGCGGCAGAGGTCGGCGCCGAGGGGCCGGTCACCGTCGTCGGTGGGCGGACGCAGTGGGACGTCGGCGGTGCCGTGGATCCTGCGGCTCGGGAGGTGCGGGCGCCGTCGGGCGTCGTCGAATTCGAGCCCGCGGAGATGACCGTGCGCTGCGGCGCCGGGACAAGGGTGAAGGAGTTGGACGCTGCACTGGGCGAGCACGGCCAGTGCGTTGCCTTGCCGGCGTGGGAGGGGGCGAGTGTCGGCGGCGTCCTGGCCGTGGGCAGGAGTGGTCTGCGACGGCTGCGGCTGGGTCCGGTTCGCGATGCGCTGCTGGAAGCGCGCTATGTCTCGGCGGACGGGAGGCTCATCAAGGCGGGTGGGCCGACGGTGAAGAACGTCAGCGGCTTCGACCTGTGCCGGCTGCTAGTCGGTTCCCTCGGCACGCTCGGGTTCCTGGCGGAGGTTGTCCTGCGCTGCCGGCCGCTGCCGGCGGTCTCGCGGTGGTTCGCCGGCGAGGCGGAGCCGTTCGATCTCGTGCATCGTCTCCACCAACCGTCGTCGATTCTCTGGGACGGGACGACCACGTGGGTGCTGCTCGAAGGCCATCCGGCCGACGTCGAGGACCAAGCCCGCCTGGCCGGCCTGCCCGAGGCCGACGGGCCCCCGGATCTGCCCGCGGGCGGCCGAGTGTCGATGCGACCGTCATCGCTTCGCTCGCTCACCGGGAGGCGGGCGACGTTCGTGGCCGAGATCGGTGTCGGCGTCGTGCACACTGCCGAGCCGGCGTCGCCCGTCGCGGCGGCCCCCGAAGTGGCCGTATTGAACCGGCGGGTCAAGCAGTCGTTCGACCCGACGGGTCGGCTCAACCCGGGACGCGCCGCTTGAGCCACCTGCACGTCGACGATCGCGAGTTGGCGTCGTGCGTGGCGTGTGGACTCTGCCTGCCCCACTGCCCGACCTACCGCGTCACCGGTGAGGAGTCGGCGTCACCACGGGGGCGCATTGCCGCCATGCGGGCCGTCGAGTGGGAGGGCCGGCCCCTCGACGGGGACTTCACGATGTTCATGGATCTCTGCGTGCAGTGCCGGGCGTGCGAGGCCGTGTGCCCCTCGTCGGTGCCCTTCGGCCGACTGATGGAAGGTGCGCGGGAGACCCTGGCCGAGGAAACGGGATACCAGCCCCGGCGGTGGCGGCTCGCCTACGGCGCGCTCGGCCGCCACCGGCTGTTGCTGGGCGGGTCGACGGCGCTGGCGGCGGTCCAGCGCCTGCGCCTCGTGCCCAAGCGCCTGAACGTGCCGCGTCTGCCGTTGAAGCGCCGGCGAATCGCGGAGACGGGCAGCGACGTGTGGCTGTTCACCGGCTGCGTGATGGATGCCTGGCAGCGGCCGATCCACCAGGCGGTGGTCGACGTGCTCGCCCGGGCTGGTGTGGGCGTGGCCGTGCCCCGGCGCGGCGGCGACTGCTGCGGCGCCCTCCACGTGCATGCCGGTCTCACCCCAGGTGCCCGGCGCCTGGCCGACCGGGTGATGGCGTCGATGCCGGGGGAGGCACCGATCCTGGTCGACTCGGCCGGGTGCGGCGCCACTCTGAAGGACTACGGCCACCTGCTCGGCACCGCCGAAGCCGAGGCGTTTGCGGCGCGCGTCTTCGACGTGCACGAGTGGCTGGCCGGCCGGATGGACCGCCTTCCCGCGCCCCGGCGGAAGCTGCCCTTCCGGGTCGCCGTCCAAGACCCGTGTCACCTGCGCCACGTGCAGCGGGCCCACCAGCACGTGAGCACCGTGCTGGCGCCGTACGCCGACCTCGTCCAGCTCGACGACGACGGTCTGTGCTGCGGAGCGGGCGGCGCGTACAGCATGATGCACCCCGAGATGGCGGCCGATCTCAAGCAACGCAAGGTGGAGGCCATCGGCCGCACCGGCGCCGGTGTGGTCGCCAGCGCCAATCCGGGCTGCATCATCCAGCTGCAGTCGGGCGGCCTCGACGTCCGCCATCCCTTCGAGCTGCTCGCAGAGGCGCTGTCGGATGGCCGGTGAGTTCGACGAGATCAGGGGCCGCCTCGAGGTCATCGCCGAGGAGCTGGCCGACCTGGCCCTGATCCGCCTGCGCGAGTCGATCGACGCCGGCGGCACCGAGCTGCCCGTCGACGAGAAGCGCCTGACGCGGGCCCGTCGGGCCGTCGAGAAGGCCATCGCCATCCTGCGCGAACCGGACGACGGGTGATGGGCCTCTTCCGGCGCAAGACGACTGCTCCCGCGTTCGACCTGCGGACCCACATCCTCCACACCGACCCGGTGACGCTCGGCTTCCGTCCCGGCCCCGATCGCAGCGTGTGGGGCGCGGCCATGGACATGGCATTGGCGGGCGGGGCGGCGACGCTCATCTCGCTGCAGGACGGCTCGACCAGCCTGTACACGAGCACGGGTGGCGGCGTCGTCGGCGGCGGTGCCCACGAGTCTGTCGTCGAGGCGACCGACGCCTTCCTCGACGCCATGCAGATCTACGCGCCCGGCTTCGACGCGGCGGAGTCCGACGCGGTTCCGCCCGAGGGCTACGTCCGCTTCCACGCCTTGACGTTCGACGGCCGCCGTTCAGCCGATGCCGAGGAGGCGGCCCTCCAGGCCCAGACCCACGACCTGTGGCCGCTCTACTTCTCCGCCCACCAGGTGATCACGGCGCTGCGCCTGGCGACCGAACATTCGGATCAGGCGTAGGTCCGAACCACCTCGAGGACGGCGTCGGCGTCGGGGCCGTCGCCGGCGAGCGACGTCTGTTTGGCGTCCAAGCGGCGCGCCGCGACCAGGCAGAGCTCGGTCGCGCCACCTCGAATCGTGGTCGTCACCGGCTCGCCGGACGCGAAGTCCCAGCGGTCCCCGTCGGGCGCCCGCAGCTCGAAGGCCACCGGCCCCGACAGCTCCCGGCCCGCTCGTGCGAAGGCGTACGGAAGCGTTCGCCACGCCAGCCGGGCGATGTACTGGAGGCGATCGGTGGACGCTACGTCGACGCCGAGGCCGTAGGCCACGTCGCCGGCGTGGATCCACGTCTCGGCCAGGCGGGTGGCCACGAGCGTTCGCAGCGACAGCTGGCCGGCGACCCACGTCACCCGACGGTGGAGGTCGGCGCCCTTCAGCCGGTCGAGGAAGTTGTCGACGCTTCGGTGCCAGCGGACCTTCAGGTCGTCGAGGGGGCGGTCGCGTTCGGCGGCGACAAAGACAGCGGCGGTGTCGTCCACGTTCAGCCCCGTGCCGGACTGGCCGGCGGCAGCGACCCGTCGACCGACCTCGTCGAGGTACTCGGGGAACCGGTCGTCGACGCTGGCGATCGCCATCTCGTTGGTCTGAGCCAGATGGAGCATCACGTCTGCGACCGTCCAGCCGGCACAGCGGGAGGGCCGCTGCCAGTCGGCGTCGGGTCGCCCCTCGAGCATGTGCGTCAGCGCGGCCTGCTCGTCGGCGAGGGCGGTGACGACAGCCTCCAGGATCACTCCAATGCGTTCAGTGCGTCGATCAGCTGGCGGAGCCGACCGTAGTGGTGTTTGTCGAACGCCAGCTTGACGCGGGCGAGCTCGAGGAAGTCGTCGGTGGCCGCCTCGGCGGGCAGGGGCTCGGTCGCCTCGATGCGCCCACCGTCGGCAATGTCCCTGAATTCATCGTTGAGGCGCTCGAGCTCCTCGGGCGTGGGCGCCCGCTGTAGGCGCATGACGAGCGTCTGGCCGACGAAACGAATCGAGTGGTAGTTGCGATAGAAGCCGAGGATCTCGTCGCGGGCGGCGTCGACATCGTCGGTGATCTTGTAGAAGCTGTGATCGTCGCTGTCGATCAGGCGGCGCGTCTCGAGCTCGCCGGTGATGAACCGGTGCCATGACTCCCAGTACGTCCCCCCTTTGACGTCGAGGAGCACGACGGGCGCCGGTGCCGCCTTACCCGTCTGCAGCAGCGTAAAGAGCTCGAAGGCCTCGTCCATCGTGCCGAAGCCGCCGGGGAGGACGGCGAAGCCGGCGGACTCCTTCATCAGCATGAGCTTGCGCGTGAAGAAGTACTTCATGTCGACGAGCTTGGGATCCTCGGCCAACAGCGGGGTGGGGTCCTGCTCGAACGGGAGGCGGATGTTGATGCCGATCGACCGGTCGACACCAGCGCCCTCGACGCCGGCCGCCATGATCCCCGGGCCCGCCCCGGTGACGACCATCCAGCCTGCGGAGGCCAGCGCCACGGCCAGGTTGCGCGCCTGCGCGTACAGCGGGTCGTCGGGCAGCGTGCGGGCCGACCCGAACATCGTGACCTTGGGGACGTCCGTGTAGGGCGCGAAGACCTTGAACGCCAGCCGCATCTCCTTGAGGGCGGAGTTCGTGATCTTCAGGTCGAGACGGTCGGTGTCGTCGTCGGCCAGCAGGGCGACCGTGGTCAGGATCTCGAGGAGCTGGTCCCGGTTCTCGTGCACCTCGAGGGCGTCGAGCAACCCCCTCAGGCGCTCGTCGATCTCGGGGTCGCCCGTGCGATACCGGGTTCGGTTGGGACTCATCTCAGTCCCCATGGTGCCGGACCCGGCGGCGCAATCCGGAGTCGCAAAGCGCGGCCGCCAGGTTCTGTACGGCTATCGACGACCTGTGCTCACCGCTGGTCGCTCGCGGAGATTCGGCGTTCGAGGCCGACGGCGTCCTCGAGCTCGGCGATGTCGTCCGCCAGATGTGAGTCCTGCCCCTCGTGGAAGCGCATCAGGTCGGCGACGCCCTCGGCCACGGCGTCGAGCTTGCGGTTGAGGGCGCGGAGATTGCGGTTCTGGGAGTTCTGGAGCAAGGCGACCAGCAGGAACGTGATAATGCTCGTGAGGGTGTTGATGATCAGCTGCCAAGCGTCGAAGCGCAGGAAGGCGATGGTCGGGATCCACAGCACGACGACGATGACGCAGGCCAGAAAGAACGGCGCCTTGCTTGCGACGTCGGACGTGCGCTCGGCGAATCGGTCGAACGGCGTCTGCGGCGTGGCGGGCACGCACCTTCCCTACCCGACACCGCCGCCGACCCAACGGGTCGGGCGACGGCGTCGGGTGTTTCACGGCAGGGCGGACACGGGTACGAGCAGAGGATGGGTCTCCTCGGCGTGCTGTTCGTACCCCTCGCTCTGCTGGTGGTCAGCGTGCTGCTGTTCCTGACCGCGTGGCTGGAGGAGAACATGCTCTCGCCTCGTTCGCTCATCCTTCACACCGTGCGCACCCGCTCGCGCCGCGTCCGGCCCGAGGACGTCGAGCGCCTGGTCGCCGCTGCGTCAGAGCGGCTGCTCCGCGACTTCGAGCGGTAGTTCGGGTTCCTCGACCTGACGGCGCAGGACGACGACGGCGAGAGCGCCGAGCACGACAGCAGCGCCCATCACCTGGGCCGCCACGACGTCCTCGCCCAGGAACACGGCGGCGCCGGCCATCGCCAGCACCGGGATGAGCAGCGTGAGGAGCGACGTCAGGACGAGCGGCGCGTGGCCGTGGGCCCAGTTGATGAGGAAGTGGCCGATGCCACCGGTGCCGAGACCGAGACCGAGGATGATGGCCCACGTACCGCCGTCGGGCACAGCCAGGTCGTGACCCGAGCCCAGGACGACGATGGCAACGACCACGAAGGCGATCATCGACATGGCGGTGACGAATTCGACGGCGTCCAGCCTCGCACGGGCTTGTTTGCCGGTCACGAAGTAGGCGGTCCAGGCCAGCAGCGAGCCGACGGCCAGCGCGTCGCCGACCGGGCTCCACGACGGTGTGGTGGCGGACCCGAACACCACGACCACCACGCCGGCGAGTGCGACGACGGTCCACACGACGTCGCTCGGCCGGACCCGTTCGCCGAACAAGCGCCCGGCCACCAGCAGCAGGAGCGCCGGCTGCAGGGCGCTGATCATGGTGGCGTTGGCGACCGTCGTGTGCTTGACGGCTTCGAAGAACAGGGCGATGTCCGCCGCAAAGGCGATGCCGGCGGGAAGGGCGGTGCGAAGCAGCCGCAGTCGCAGCCGGCCGCCCCGAAGCGTGTAGATGATGAACATCGCCGCCGCCCCGACCCACAGGCGGTGGAAGGCCAACGTGAGCCCGTCGACGTGGTCGGCGGCCTTGGCCATCACGCTGGCGCCGCCCCACCCGATCACGGCGACGAACGCCGCGACCGTTCCTGCCGCGCTGTACTCGGGCTCAGGCGAGGGCGACGCGGTCGTAGAGGGTCGTCCGCTGCTCGAGGGGGCGGCCGAGAGGATCGACGATCTCCCCGAAGGCGTCCTCGTCCATGCGCTGACCGTGCGACGCGCCGGCGGCGCGGGAGATGTTCTCGTCGATCAACGTGCCGCCGAGGTCGTTGGCGCCTGCCTGCAGCACCTGGCGAGCGCCGTTGACGCCGACCTTCACCCATGACACCTGCACGTTGTCGATCCACGGGTAGTAGGCGATTCGCCCCACGGCGTGCATCAGCAGCGCCTCACGGAACGTCGGGCCCCGGCGTGACTTCTTCTGGAGGTAGATCGGTGCCGCCATGTGGACGAAGGGCAACGGCACGAACTCGGTGAAGCCACCGGTCTCCTGTTGCAGCGCCCGGGTCCGGACGATGTGTCGAGCCCAGTGTACGGGCCGCTCGACGGTCCCGAACATGATCGTGATGTTGGAGCGCAGCCCGACTGCGTGGGCGATGCGATGGGCTTCCAGCCACTCTTCGGTGTTGACCTTGTCGCGGCAGATGATCTGCCGCACCTCGTCGTCGAGGATCTCGGCCGCCGTCCCGGGCAGGGTCTTGAGCCCGACATCCATCAGCCGGCGGAGGTACTGAGCCAGCGGCTCGCCGAGACGGCGAGCCCCTTCGGTCACCTCCAGGGCGGTGAAGCCGTGGACGTGGATGTCGGGCGCCGCTTCCTTCACCGCCCGGCAGACGTCGATGTAGTAGTCGCCGTCGAAGCTCGGGTGGATGCCCCCCTGCAGGCACACCTCGGTGGCGCCCTGGGCGGCCGCCTCGGCCACACGGCGCTGGATCTCGGCAAGGTCGAGGAGGTACGGGTCGCCGCGCAGGTTCAGTGAGAGCGGGCCCTTCGAGAAGGCGCAGAAGCGGCACTTGAACGTGCAGACGTTCGTGTAGTTGATATTGCGGTTGGCGACCCACGTCACCGCGTCGCCGACCGCCCGCCGCCGCAGCTCGTCGGCCACCTCGGCCACGGCTGCCACTTCCGGGCCTCGCGCCGAGAACAGGGTGACGATCTCGTCGACTTCGACGGTCTGGCCCATCAGCACGCCCGCCAGCACCTCGCCGACGGCGCCGCCCGCTCGCCCGGGCGATGGCAGCAACGCAGGAGGGTCGGCTCCGGCGCCCGAGTACCAGCTGGCGTCGTCACGGCCCAGCCCCTCGGCGTCGCTGCGGTCGAGAACGGGGAACTGCATGGCGGGATCGAGCCACCGTTCCGCCGCGTGCACGAACTCGGGATAGATCGTCAGCCGCGGTGCCAGCGAAAACCCCTGTGCCTCTGTCACCTGGCGCAGCCTCTCCAGCGCGGGCCAGGGCCGTTCCGGGTTGACGTGGTCGGGCGTGACCGGCGACACGCCGCCCCAGTCGTCGATGCCTGCGTCCAACAGGACGCCGAAGTCCTCGGTGAGGTTCGGCGGCGCCTGGAGGTGGACGTCGGGCGGGAGGACCAGCCGGGCGGCCGCAACCGTCCAGAGGTATTCGTCCTCGGGACACGGCGGAGCGCCGTGCATCGCCGTCCCCGGCTTGGGGAGGAAGTTCTGGACGATGACCTCCTGCACGTGGCCGTGCCGCCGGTGGCTCTCGGCGATCGCCGCCAGCGCCTCGAGGCGGGACGCCCGAGAGTCGCCGATGCCCACCAGGATCCCCGTCGTGAAGGGGATCGCCAGCGAGCCCGCCGCGTTCAACGTGGCCAGCCTGCGCTGAGGCGTCTTGTCGGGCGAGCCGCGGTGGCAGTCGAGGTCGGGATCGAGCGACTCGAGCATCATCCCCTGCGACGCCGACACCGGACGCAGGACGGCCAGCTCCTCGGCGTACAACGCTCCGGCGTTGGCGTGGGGGAGAAGACCTGTCTCCTCGACGACCAGCCGGCACATGGCGACGAGGTAGTCGACCGTCGACGCGTACCCGTGCGACGACAGCCACTCGGCCGCAGCCGGATAGCGCAGCTCCGGGCGCTCGCCCAGCGTGAACAGCGCCTCGTGGCAGCCGGCGGCCGCGCCGTGGCGGGCGATGGCGAGGACCTCGTCGGGCGAGAGGTAGGGCGACTCCAGCCGGGCAGGCGGCTGGGCGAACGTGCAGTAGCCGCAGCGGTCGCGGCACAGCTGCGTCAGCGGGATGAAGACCTTGGGCGAGTAGGTGATGCGCCGAGCCGTCGTCGCGTCCCGAACGGCAGCCGCCTCCCGGAGCAGCTCGTCGAGCGGCGCGGCCAGCAGGTCGGCGGGCACGCCGGCCACCCTATGCGGCCCCATGTCGTCAATCCGTCGGAACGACGAACGTTCCTGTTCGAGCGGCGGCCGAGAGAGGGGCTGTGGGGCGTTGTCCATGCGATGATTCCACCTCGGCGTTCACCCTTCGTGCTGATCCGGCAGCAGAAGGTTCGCTACGTCATGGTGGATGGCATCGCGCACGTCTCCGTCGACGCCATGAGGGTGCCGCTGCCAGGAGGCCGGATTCACGAGACGACGCACTGGCTCGTCGAGCATTGCGTGGGCCCGCTTGGTCTGGGCACCCGCATCGTCAAGCCACGACGTCATGTCACCGGTGTCGCCCAGCTCAGCGATGACGAGGCAGCCGAACTGGGCCCCTCGTTGCGCGGTTCATCGAAGATCGCGGCCGAACTCACCACTGCCGAGCAGGTCTATAACTGCTTGTGGTCCCATGTTGGTGGGATCCTCGTCCATGTGACACCTCCGGCCGACGATCCGTTCTATCAGGCGCCCGAGAACCTGCGAGCGTTTTGCCCCGGCGAGGTACTCGACGCTCGGCCCATTGAGGTCCGCATGTCTCGCCGCCGAATCAAGGCCGATGCGTGGTGAAGTTCCGATCAACCGACACCCGCGGCGCGGCGGCGTTCGGGGTCGCCACCGTGATGATTCCCCGGGGGCCTTTCAACGGCCCGGTCAGGCCGCTGCTGTCCTATCACCGCGCCATCGACAGCCTGGGAGCGGCCGGCGATCCGTCTTTCCAGTTGACACAGGGCAGCCAGTGGGAGCTCTTGTTCATGGGCCGCGCCCTCCGCCGAGGGTGGGCGGTCGTCACCACCGACTACACCGGACCACAGCACGCCTTCGCCGCCGGTCTGTTGGCGGCCCGGTTCGTGCTCGACGGCATCCGCAGCGCCATGGCGTTCGAACCGGCTGGTTTGGATGCCGCCACGCCGATCGGCCTTTGGGGTTACTCGGGCGGTGCGCAAGCGACCCTCTCCGCGGCCGAACAGCACCCGGGACACCCGCCCGAACTGAACATCGTGGGCGCCGCCGCCGGCATCACGGTCGACCCGGCCACAATCACCGGAGTTCCATGCCCGTTCTGGCGGTTGTGGAAGGCGTATAGCGATGTCCAGGACCGCCAGTTCGTTGGGCGGTCCGTTCTGGCGGTCGTGGAAGGCGTATAGCGATGTCCAGGACCGCCAGAACGGGCGAGGGCAGAGGATGTTTACGACGGCAGTGTTCTAAGCGGTATCCGCTCGGCGCGATCATCGGGATCAGCCGCGAGTTCCCCGATGTCGATCTGCTGGGCGCCTTCACCCCCAAGGGTCAAGCCATGGTGGCGTCCGCGGCCGACGTGAGCGGTGAGCACTCCTCATGAGCTTCCCGTTCCTGCGATGGGCCGACTATCTGACCGTTCCCAGCGTGTTGGACATCCCGGGATTACGTCTCGCGTTCGAGGCGAATCGGATGGGTCAAGCCACACCCACGACCTCGCTGTATCTGTACCGCGGCGTGCACGAGCAGAACCTCCACATCGCCGACGCGGACAGGTTCGTCGAGACGTACCGCCGCGCAGGGACCGACGCGTCGTACCACCGCATTCGATTCGGTGAACACGTGAGCGTGATGTTCACCGGTGTGCCGGGCGCACTCCGATTTCTGAGCGACCGATTCAGTACCCGCGGGAAGTGAGCCGGGATCGAAGCACGCTTCGATGGTGTCCGATTCGTTAGACGCCGACGCCGTAGATGCGGGTCGGAGTGATGAGCACGGCCGTCCGTCGTTCGGCCGCCATTACCCGGTCGTACTCTTCGAAGTTGTCGTGCGTGCCGCCGGCCGCGGTGAAGATCTCCCGAAGGAGAAGCCGCAGCCCTTCGGCGTCGATGCCCTCGGCGGGATCGTCTGGCCCGGCGAGGTCGGCCGTTCCCTCGACCGTGATCCACTGCCACCCGGCTCGGAAGTTCACCGTTGTCTGGGGGCGGGCCCGCAGATGGCGCAGCTTCGCCGACCCACCGACGGCGACCAGCCCGACGACGGGGGTGCCACTGACCGGATGGTTGATCACTCCGGCGTTGACCACCGACGCCTGCACGCTTCCGTCGTCTCGCGTCGTCGCGACGGTCACCAGGCCGTGGTCCTTGCCCACGAAGGCGCGAACGGCGTCGAGGTCGGCCACTACGTGCGGGCCGCCATCTTGTTGGCCAGGTTCTGTTCGAGCTTGCTGTCGAACGGTGAGCCGGGGTTGACCGTCGCCATCGTCAGCTCGGCGCGGCCGGCCCGGAAGTAGATGAAGTCGGCGTAGACCGGGAGGTTGGTGCCGGCGACTGGAACCGTGAAGGACGCCTGGTAGGCGGCCGTGCCGTCCTTCAGCGTCGGGAACTGCAGCTGGCGGACCTCGAGGTTGGCGGGCGTCGCCCCCGGGAGGCGCTGCTTGATGATGGCCTGCACGAACTGCTTCAAGCAGTCCGGAGTCTTTCCGCTCTGGAAGGCGGCCAGGTCGTTGCTGGCCTCGGACGTGGTCTTCACGAAGGTGACGATGGACGACGCCGTCGTCGCTTGACCCATGCTGAAGTCGGGCGACTGGGCGGTCGCCGAGGTGTGCCCGGCCAAATCGGGGATGCCCACGCACTGCGTGAGCTGCTGCAGCGACGCGGTCTCCTCGGGCGACGCCTGATGGGGCGCCGACGTCCAGCCCGACGGGAAGTCCGACTGCTCGAGGTTGATCTTCTCGGCCGCCGTCTTGTCCTTGGCCGGATCGGCCTTGGTGCTCGTCTTGCCGCCTCCGCCGCCGCACGCGGCCAAGAGGCTCATCGCCGCGATGGCCAGGGCGATCCTTCTCATGACTGGCCCGCCGCCGCCGGGTCCACCAGCCACAGGACGTGTTCGCCCGTGATGTGCGATGCAGGCATGGCCGGGTCGCCGGCCCGGACGCGGTCGAGGGCCTCGCGCTTCTCGTCGCCCTCGACGGTGACGATCACCAGGCGTCCCCGGGCGATCGCCGAGAACGTGAACGTCATGCGCTCGTGCTTGTTGCGGCCGTGGGGATCGGTGTTCATCACCACCAGTCGACCCGGGTCGGCCTCGAGGCCCGCTGAATCGGGGAAGAGCGAGGCAGTGTGGCCGCACGGGCCCAGGCCGAGGTGGACGACGTCGAACTGGCGGACCTCCGCCACCCGTTGCTGGTAGGGATCGGGGCCCTCTTCGCACCGCATGGGATAGACGGCGTTGGCGGCGCCGACCCGTTGCAGCAGCGCCTCGCGTACGAGCCGTTCGTTGGAGTCAGGGTCGTCCGGCGGGACGCAGCGCTCGTCGCCCCAGTAGACATCGACCTGCCACCAGTCGATCTGGTCGGCGCCGTCGGCGGCCAGACGCTCGTAGCACCGCCGGGCCGTCTCGCCGCCCGAGACGGCCATGCAGAACGCCTCGCCCGGCCGGTTGTGGAACGCCTCGATGACGCGCTCCGAGAACTCGCCGGGTACGTCCTCAACCACAAGGAGCTCCCCGTTCATCTCAGAAGCCTCAGTGCCGCTTCGAGGGCGGCCTCGTACGTCTCGTTGTGGCCCATGTGGCTGAGAGCGTCGGCCACCGCCCGGGACTGCCAGTCCTCGCCGAACTGCATCTTCTGCTGGAACTGTGGCCCGGCTTCGATCTCCACCGAGGCGTCGATCACCCGCTCGTCTCCCTTTCGCTCCACCGCGAACGACCCCCGCCGGCCTTCGTGGCTCGCCACCAGCTTCGCGGACAAGTGCTCGGCGTCGTCAAGATGAACCACGGTGCGGGGCAGGTCAAGGCGACTCACGACCCATCCGGCGAACAGATGGCGGGGCCCGGCATGACCGGACACCTCCAGGTGCTGGACGTTTCGAAGGAACGGCCGGTACACGTGGCCCTCGAAGAGGCTGGCGAACAGATTTCGCCATGGCTTCAGCCGCCACCACGAGAGGTCGGTGACGGCGACCCTGTGGGTCAAGGAGTACGCCGTGTTGAGGGCGTCGCGCTTGTACCCGACGACCCGGGTGTCGACCACCACGCGGTCGGCCGCGGTGAGAAGGGGATCGCCGCGGCCGGGGAGGTCGGTGGCGACCCACACGGCGATGGGCAGGTCGGGGAGGGCAAACGGCCGGACCAGGGAGTCCAGGTGGTACCGCGCCTGTCCTCGCACCTCGAGCACGACCTCCTCGACCGCCACCTGTCGGCCACCTCGCTCGATGGCCGACACCGAGACGTCGGCGTCCATGCGGCTCTCGTCGTCGCCGTCGTCGTCGCAGAACACGAGCACGAGCGTGCGTGAGGGGTGCCGGGCGCCCAGGTGGCGCACGACGTCCAGATGGCTCTGGGCCTCCTCCGGCGTCCTCACGACGATGACGAGCGTCATCACGCTCGTCCTCGTGGCCGCCCGCTCCTCGTGGCGACGCAGCTCCGACAGCGCCGACACGACCTGGTCGGCGCGCACGCCCTCGGCTTGCCAGCTGCCGATCGTGGAGAGGGAGACCGACGGCGCGGTCACCACTTCCACTAGGGACGCCGCCAGCGGCGGTCGTCGGCGGCCATGAGGTCGTCCGCTTCCCCAGGGCCCCACGTACCGGACTCGTACGTGGCGAGCGGTACGTCTTCGTGCTCCCATGCCTGCAGCAGCGGGTCGACGATGTGCCACGCCTGCTCGACCTCGTCGCTTCGGATGAACAAGGTGGCGTCACCGATGAGGGCGTCGAGGAGCAGGCGCTCGTAGGCGTCGGGCGTCTCCTCGAGGAAGGCGGCGCCGTAGAAGAAGTCCATCGACACGGAGCGGACCCGGAAGGCCTGACCGGGCACCTTGGCGCCGAAGCGCAGCGTGATGCCTTCGTCGGGCTGGATGCGCAGGACGATCGAGTCGGCCTCGAGGTCCTTCACCATCTCGGGGGCGAAAGGGAGATGGGGCACGCGCTTGAACTGGAGGGCGACCTCGGTCACCCGCTTGGGCAGCCGCTTGCCGGTGCGCACGTACACGGGGACGCCTGCCCACCGCCAGTTGTCGACGCGCAGCTTCATGGCGACGTACGTCTCAGTGGTGCTGTGGGGGTTGACGCCCTCCTCTTCGCGGTAGCCGATCACCTCGTCACCGCCGACCCACCCTCTTGCGTACTGCGCCCGCACGACCTGCTGCTTGACCTTCTCGGGTGTGAGGATCTCGACGGCCTTGAGCGCCTTGACCTTCTCGTCCCGGATCCCGTCGGCGTCGAAGGTGACGGGCGGTTCCATGAGCGTCATCGACAGCACCTGCATCACGTGGTTCTGCACGATGTCGCGCAGGGCGCCCGCCTGCTCGTAGAAGCTGCCCCGGTGCTCGACACCGATGGACTCGGCCACCGTGATCTGGATGTGGTCGATGTAGCGGCGGTTCCACGTCGGCTCGAAGGCGGCGTTGGCGAAGCGCAGGGCGAGGACGTTCTGGACCGTCTCCTTCCCGAGGTAGTGGTCGATGCGGTACACCTGCGACTCGTCGAAGGCCTCGTGCACGGTGGCGTCGAGGTCGAGAGCGGTCTGCAGGTCGTGGCCGAACGGCTTCTCGATCACGATGCGCACGAAGGCGTCGTCGCTCGTGGGCCTGTTGAGGTCATGAGCGGCCAGGCCCTTGATCACCGTCGGGAACGTCGACGGCGGCGTGGCCAGGTAGTAGAGGCGGTTCTCTGCCGTTCCTCGCTCGTTGTCGAGCTCGGCCAGGACGTCCTTCAGGCGCTCGAAGGTGTCGGGGTCGTCGTAGTCACCGGCGATGTAGCGGAAGGCACCGACGAAGGAATCCCAGACGTGGCGGGCCTCGGCGCCGCCGCCGCCGCCCTTCTCCACGAGCTCGCGCATGCGCTCCCGGAAGTCGTCGTCGTTCATCTCCGTGCGGGCGACGCCGACGACGGCGAACCCGGGCGGCAGCAGTCGCCGGAGGGCCAGGCGCTCGATGGCGGGCATGAGCTTGCGGCTCGTCAGGTCGCCCGACGCGCCGAAGATGATGAAGACGGCAGGTGGCGCCGGCCGCTCCTCCGGATCGGCCAGAGGGTTGACATCCTCGTCGGCCGCGGCGTTGTTGAACGTCATCAGCTGGAAGCCGCCGGCTCGCCGGCTGCGTCGTC
Organism: Actinomycetota bacterium; assembly: GCA_902812475.1. Taxonomy (GTDB): domain Bacteria; phylum Actinomycetota; class Acidimicrobiia; order Acidimicrobiales; family AC-14; genus CADDZP01. The sequence continues at coordinate 18,957 of CADDZP010000005.1, forward strand.
GGTGGCGCCCTTCCGGTCCACTTGGGCGGCCGCGGACTCCTCGAAGAACTTGTGGCCGCCGAACTGGTTGCGAAGGGCGGCGACGATCTTGGCTGCGAACGAGTCGGGCTCCCGGGACTGGAAGCGCTCGAAGAGCGAGATCGCCATCACCGGCGCAGCCACGCCGCGCGCCACCGCCTCGTCGATCGTCCAGCGCCCTTCGCCGGAGTCCTCGACGTAGCCGCGGATCTTGCTGAACTCATCGGTGTTCTGGAGGGCGAGCTCGGTGAGGTCGAGCAGCCATGACCGGACGACCGAGCCGTAGCGCCAGATGGAAGCGATCTGGTGGAGGTCGAGGTCGAACTCGTCGGCTGCGTGCATGAGGGCGAAGCCTTCCGCGTAGGCCTGCAGGAGGCCGTACTCGATGCCGTTGTGGACCATCTTCACGAAGTGGCCGGCGCCGACGGGGCCGACGTGGGCGTAGCCGCCCTCGGGGGCCAGGGCCGCGAAGACGGGCTCGACCTTCTTCACAGCGTCGGGGTCGCCGCCGACCATCAGGCAGTACCCCTCTTTGAGGCCCCACACGCCGCCAGAAACGCCGGCGTCGATGAAGGACACGCCTTTCTCGGCGAGCGCCTTGGCGTCGCGCATGGCGAGCTTGTAGTTGGAGTTGCCGCCGTCGACGATGACGTCACCGTCGTCGAGGAGCTCGCCCAGCGACGTGATCGTCGACTCGGTCGGGTCGCCCGACGGGACCATCACCCACGCCACCCGCGGGGGCTCCAGGTTGTTCACCATCTCCTCGAGTGAGTGCGAGCCGACGGCGCCCTCGGACTCCGACGCCTTCACGTTCTCGTCGTGATGGTCGAAGACGACGACCTCGTGGCCATGCTGCATCAGGCGGAGCGTCATGTTGGCGCCCATCCGCCCCAGACCCACCATGCCGATCTTCACGCGACCTCCTTCAGGTTGTTGACTTCCACGCGAAGGACGCGGCGTCCGTGGGTCTGGAGGCTCTGCAGATCGCCGATGGCCTGGGCGTCGATCAGCGTCCCGAAGTCGAACGGCTTCCCCGGGATCTCCACGTGCTCGGTGGGCGCACGGGGCGTGATCTGCACGGCGACCACCTCGTCGGGCCCGCCCTTGTGCAGCTGGCCGGTCGAGTGCAGGAAGCGGGGGCCGTACCCGGCGGTGACGGCGACGCCCCCCAGCCCGTCCCGCAGGGCCCGGCGCAGCCCCTCGAGCTCGGCGTCCTGGCCGAACGGCAGGTAGGCCTGCAGCGAGACGTAGTCACCAGGGCGCACGGTCTCCTCGAGCCACGTCGACACCGATGCCGGGTCGGCAGACTCGACGGCGGGAAGGGGAAGCTGGGACAGCACCTTCTTGGTGTTCTCCTTCGACTCCGTCACGTTGGGCTCGTCGAACGGGTCGATCTGGAGGATGTGTCCGGCGATGGGGATCGCCACTTCCCAGAGCATGAACTCGGTGCCCAGTTGGTAGGGCTCGTCGGGATCGAGCATCACCACGTGGCGGTCGTCGCCGGTCTCCGCCTCGGTCGTGGGGACCGGGACCATGCCGGTGCCTCGCTTGCCCGTCGACTCGGCGATGAGCTGCTCGACCCAGAGGCCGAACGAGCGGTAGCGCTCGGGCACGACGACGGTGATCTTGTCGCGGCCGGCTTTGGCGGCGTCGCCCATGGCCACGCCCAGGCGGACGGCGTCCTCCTTGTCGGCGGACAGCGCCGCCTCGCACAGCCGGCCCACGTCGATGCCCATCAGGGCGGCGGGGACCATGCCGAAGTACGACAGCACCGAGTACCGCCCGCCGATGTCGGGCGGATTGGGGAACGTCCGGTTGAAACCCCGCTCGTCAGCGAGCGTGGCGAGCGGCGTGCCGGGGTCGGTGATCGCCGCGTACCGGCGGCCGTCGGGCCATCGTTCCCACATGTAGGCAAGCAGACACTCGACCTCGAGGGTGGTGCCGGACTTCGACGACACAAGGAAGAAGGGGTCGCTGACGTCTGCGGCGTTGATCGTCGCCGGGTCCGTGGTGTCGAGCACTTCCAGTCGGTCGTTGCCGAACGACGCCCGCAGAACCTCGCTTCCGAGCGACGAACCGCCCATGCCCAGCAGGAAGACCTTGCTGGCCTCGACGGACTGGGCCCAGGACTTCAGGTCGGCGGCCTCGTCGGCCATGCGCCTCGGCACGGTGAGCCACCCGAGCCGATTGCCCGAGACGTTGCCCTCGGGCCACAAGGTGCTGTCGCCGGCCAGCAGCCGGTCGAGCAGGTCCATCAGGACTGCGCCGACAGCTCAGCGCCCTTCTGCTCCAGGGCGCCGATGAGCTCGTCGAAGGACTTGGAGAAGGCGGCGACGCCCTCCTCCTCGAGCACCCGGGCCACGTCCTCCATGTCGATGCCGACACGCTCGAGGCTCTCGAAGGTCCCTTCGGCGACGTGGATGCCGTCGTCGACCGTGCGGGCGATCGTGCCGTGGTCCTCGAGGGCGGCGATGGTCTGCTCCGGCAGCGTGTTCACGGTGTCAGGGCCGATGAGCGTCTCGACGTACAGAAGGTCGGAGTAGGAAGGGTTCTTCGTCGAAGTCGACGCCCACAGCGGGCGCTGGAGGTTGGCGCCTCGCGCCTCGAGCTCCTCCCACCGGCCGCCCTGGAAACGCTGGCGGAAGAGCTGGTACGCGAGCTTCGCCTGGGCCACGGCGGCCTGACCCCGCAGACTCAGGGCCTCGTCGGTGCCGATGGCCTCGAGTCGGCGGTCGACCTCGGTGTCGACCCGGCTGACGAAGAACGACGCCACACTGCGCACCTCGGACAGATCGCCGTCGTAGGCCTCGAGGCCGGAGAGGTAGGCCTCGATGATCTCGTCGTAGCGGCTGAGCGAGAAGATCAGCGTGATGTTGATGTTGCGGCCCTCGCTGACCATCTGGCGGACGGCGGGGACTCCCTCGGCCGTGGCCGGGATCTTCACATAGAGGTTGGGCTGGTTGATGCGCTCGTGCAGGTCGCGCGCCGCCGTGACGGTTGCCTCGGTATCGCGGGCGAGGCTGGCTGCGACTTCGACGGACACGAACCCGTCCTCGCCGCCGCTGTCGTCATAGACGGGCCGCATGATGCGCAGTGCGTTGCGGATGTCGTCGACCACCATGTCCCAGTAGGCGTCTTCCACGCTCGTCCGCTGTTCCACCAGCGACTTGAACTGGTCGTCGTAGTCGGCCGCCCCCTCGACGGCCTTGGCGAAGATCGTCGGATTCGACGTGATCCCCCGGATGCCTCGGTCGACGAACTGCTGGAGCTCCCCGCTGGTGATGTAGCCGCGCTTGAGGTTGTCGAGCCAGGGGCTCTGGCCCTGCTCCCGGTACAGCTGCAGCAGCTTGGTCATGCCGAGGCTCCTTCCTTGCGGGCCAGCAGTGCTTTGGCGTGGACGGCGACGTTCTCGCCGGTGAAGCCGAGCTCGGCCAACACCGTGGTTCCCGGTGCCGACGCCCCGAAGCGATCGATGGTGACGGTGTCGTCGGCCCAGCGATCCCAACCGAACGACGAGGCTGCTTCGACGGCGAGCTTGGGAACGTCGCCCGCGAGCACCGAGTCGCGGTAGGCGTCGTCCTGCTCCTCGAACAGCTCCCACGAGGGCATCGAAACGACGCGCGTGGGGATGCCGTCGCCCTCGAGCAGCCTGGCCGCCTCGACGCAGACGGAAACCTCGCTCCCTGTGCCGAGGAGGACGAGCTGCGGGGCCCGGTCGGGATCGGCCAGGACGTAGGCCCCGTGGGCCAGCCCGCCGTTGGCGGTGCCCTCGAGGACCGGGACGTTCTGGCGGGTCAGCACGAGCCCGGTGGGGCCCTCTCGGTCGACGGCGATGCGCCAGGCGGCCGCGGTCTCGTTGGCGTCAGCGGGGCGGATCACGCGCAGGTTCGGCGTGGCCCGCATGATGGCCAGCTGCTCGACGGGCTGGTGTGTCGGACCGTCCTCGCCCAGGCCGACGGAGTCATGCGTCCACACGAAGACCACGTGGGCGTCGCTGAGAGCGGCCAGGCGCACCGACGGGCGCATGTAGTCGCTGAAGTTGAAGAACGTCCCACCGAAGGGGATGGCGCCGCCGTGCAGGGCGATTCCGTTCATGACGCCGGCCATGGCGTGCTCGCGGATGCCGAAGTAGATCAGCCGGCCGCCCGGGTCGTCCTTCGTCTGGACGCCGCTGTCCTCGATGTCGGTGCCGGTGTTGCCGGTGAGATCGGCGCCGCCGCCGATGAGCCCGGGAACGACGTCACGGATGGCGTTGATGCACGCCTTGTTGGCCTTGCGGGTGGCGAGCTTGTCGCCCGCCTGCCAGGTCGGCAGCTTGGCCTCCCAACCGTCGAGGCCGCGACCCTCGAGGCACGCCTCCAGCTCGCTGCGGTCGCCCTGCCAGGCGTCGAACGACTTCTGCCACTTGCGGCGCAGGCGCTGGCCGCGGGGGATGGCCTTGCGGTACATCTCCAGCACCTCGTCGGGTACCCAGAACGTCTGCTCGGGGGGCAGACCGAGGATCTCCTTGGTCTTCCGCACCTCCTCTTCGCCGAGGGGGTTCCCGTGCGCCTCCGCCGTGTCGGTGTACTCGGGCGACGGCCAGCCGATGTGGCTGCGCAGCACGATCATCGACGGCTTGTCCTCGACCCGCATTGCTCGCCGGATGGCGCGATACAGCTTGTCGGTGTCGTTGGCCGATTCGCCGAGGTCCTGGACGTGCCAGTTGTACGCCTGGAAGCGTTTGGGGACGACGTCGTTGTAGGCCAGCTCTGTCGGCCCGTCGATGCTGATGTGGTTGTCGTCGTAGATGTAGATGAGACGGCCCAGGCCCAGGTGGCCGGCGAGGGAGGCGGCTTCGTGGCTGATGCCCTCTTCGAGGTCGCCGTCGCTGCAGATGACGAACGTGTAGTGGTCGGTGATGTCGGACCCGAAGCGGGCCCGCAGCCACCGCTCGGCGATGCCCATGCCCACGGCGTTGGCGAAGCCCTGTCCCAGCGGACCGGTGGTGATCTCGATGCCGGGCGTGTGGTGGACCTCGGGGTGGCCCGGCGTGCGGCTGCCCCACTGGCGGAACTCCTTGAGATCCTCGAGGGTGAGCCCGTACCCGGTGAGGAAGAGCATGGCGTACTGGAGGATGCAGGCGTGGCCGGCCGAGAGCACGAAGCGGTCGCGGTTCGGCCACATCGGCTCCGACGGGTCGTACCTCATCACCCGCGTCCACAGCACGTGGGCCAGCGGCGCCAGCGCCATCGCCGTGCCCGGATGGCCGGAGTTGGCGCGCTGCGGCGCGTCCATCGCCAGGCCGCGTATGACGTTGATGCCGAGCTGCTCGAGCTCCGCTTCGGTCAAGATGCCTCCTCTCGGTAGCCCGCGGGTCACCCTACGCCTGAGCCCCTCCGAAAAGGACTACGGACGCGGTGAAGCCGTGTAGGAAGTTCTTCCTACCCACCGGGCCCAATTCACCAGCGCAGAACATGCCGGCGACGGCCCGGCGCTCGACGTGGTCGGCGACGATCTCGGCGTCGTGGTCGGGCCGGCCGAACAGGCGCGTGCCCCGGCCGTTGCAGGTGAACAGGAGGGCACCGGCGGCGGCGCGTCCGTGCAGCATGCGCTGCAGCTCCTCGTCCGCCGATGCCGCGTCGCGCACCTGGAACTGCGCTGTGGACCCGACCTCGACCAGGTCGCCGACGGCGATGGCGCCGTTGTTCGGATCACCGCCGAGCACGTTGCGGATGAGGAAGTCACCGGCGCCGAAGGTCGTCTTCGACTCGTCGATCACGCGGCCGAAGTGCACCCCCTGCGACAGGAGCCGGCGGTCGCCGTCGTCAAGGCGCTGTGCGACCTCCTGCAGGCGCTCCATCGCCGGCCGGCCGCCGAGCTCGTAGACGACGTTGCCCTCGGCCTTGGTGATCACAAAGGGGTCGCCGACGGGCCGGCAGCCCTGGGAGACGACAGCGACGACGTCGACGCCCGGGCCCAGTACGGCTCCGACGGCGCCGTCGGCAACGATCTTGTCGTCACAGAGAAGGCGGTTGCCTCCCGGGGCCATCGCCGCCGACGCCAGGCCGCCGACGACGGACAGCTCCGGCCGCTCCTCGGTGAGCGTGCGCAGCACGTCGCCGGCGGGGAACGTGAACGGGTCGGCAAGCACGAGAACGGCGCCGGCCGTCTCGACCTCTGGCCAGCCCACGAGGGCGTTGCCGTCGGGGCTGGGGACAACGCGCGCGTGGAACGGGGTGACGGGACCGGTGTGACCGGCCCAGAGCGCGACCGCCGGACGCTGCTCGACCTCGCGACCGCCGCCGATGACGGACTCGGCGGCGCAACCGAGAAGGGTGCGTGGATTCAACGTGGCGCGCACGGCGGCGGCGATGTCTTCCAAGGCGCCGAGGTGCGTGGCCGTGACGAACAGGACGACGAGGTCGGGCGGCGGGGCGTCGGGACCGAGCTCGTCGAGCACCTGGCCGATCGCCTCACCGGTCGCCTGGGTCGGCACCGGGTGCTCGGAAAGCCCGGCGGCGAAGGGCATCAGTCCTCGACAGGAGGCAGGAGCGTGAGGGGCACGACCGTCGTGTGACCGCCGTCGATGCGGCAATTGGCCTCGATGGTGCCGTAGTCCTCGTAGGTGAGCTCACCTCGGACCAGCGAGTAGCGGAACTTGCCTGGCTCGACCTGCAGGGGCTGGGCGTTGCGGGCCACTTCCTTGCCGCTGGCGTCGCGGAACGAGGTCTCCAGCGTCCCCGTGCCGCTGTCGTCGACCGGCGCCCGGACCAAGACGACGAGGTGGGGCGTGATCGTCACCGGCACGGGCTGAGGCGCGGGCAACGAGAACTGGATCCCCGTGAGGTCGATCCGGGTCGGGCCGCCCTGGTGCAGCTGACGGACGTTGATGTTCTCGATGAACAGAGCGGCAACGATCTCCATCTGGCGCGCACGCTACCCATCGCGCCGACGGTCGGGCGCGGGCTACCGTCCCAGTGTGTATGGGCTCGCCATCGTGGGGCAGAGCGGCGATGGTCGCCACGTCGAACCCGCTCGCGGTGGAAGCGGCGCTGTGGGCCCTGGACCAGGGTGGCTCGGCCATGGACGCGGCCTTGGCGTCCGACGCCGCCCTCGGTGTCGTGCAGCCGATGTCCACGGGTGTCGGCGGTGACATCTTCTGCCTGGTCGATGACGGCGGCGAGGTCGCCGGCTTCAACGGGTCCGGCGCCGCGCCGGCCGCGTTGACGCTGGACGCCGCCCGAGCAGAGGGGGCGTGGGGCGACCGGAGTGCGCTGGCCGTCACCGTCCCGGGCGTCGTCGACGGCTGGGTCCAGCTCAGCGAGCGCTATGGCCGCCTCGGGCTCGAGCGGGTGACCGAGCCCACCCGCCGCCTGGCGGCCAACGGGTTTCCGCTCGGGCGGGCGGCGGCGGAGACATGGCGAGCGGAGGACAAGCGAATACGG